>CAYZGY010000116.1:0-14188 GCA_964478085.1 uncultured Planctomycetia bacterium | reverse complement strand
CTTCTCGTCGCCACCAACCGTTCTGAGGATCTTCCGAGCCGAGGGACCGCTTGGCCGTTCGCGATCCACCTTCTCTTCTTCTCTTGGTTGCTGGTGAAGCGTCAGCGACGCTCTCGCGCTCTCTTCAGGACGAGGCCGACGTCCAACGGGATCGCAAACGGCATCGCAAACGGGATCCTGAGGATTCGAAGCGGGCGTGAAGCGAGGCCGATGACGACCGTTGGTGCTTCCGTTGCGAGGAGGTGGAAGCGTGATGAGGCCATCACGCTCGATGCGAAGCATCGCGACGCGACATGTCTTTGAGCCGGCCGTCCGGGCGTAGCCAGCGGAGCTCCCGGCAAACCTCACGCGAAAGCTGCGCGCGATTTCTTTGCGGTTCCGCCGACGTCAAGTCGCGGATCCACGCGATCTCGTCTGAAGTAAAAAGCCGTCCGCAGTAACGACGACTCTCTTGCTCGTCGACTGGCACGACGATCTCGCTCGCGGATTCGGGAGTCATCCCGGAGTGGACGAGGTAAAGCCACTCCACCGTCGGCGAACGGCTGATGCCCGCGTTTCAGTGGATGTCGAGATTGAGCAGGTCGGTCACGCCGCGACGCTGGAACTCAGGAGCTCAGCAGCTCAGGAGCTCAGCAGCTCAGCGGCCGTGTCGACGGTTACGAATCCGCCTTGCCAGAGGCGGTCGGTGACCTCGGTCCGGAACTTCTGGTGAGGTGCTGACACGAAGAGCAGTCCCTACCCGCCTTCCGCCATCAGCTCCTCGAGCTTCTCGCTGAGCATCTCGTCGAGGTTCTTCTTCGCACCGACGGTCACTTGGCGAATCTTGCCCTTGTTGTCGACGACGAAGAGGGTCGGGAAGCCCGTGACCTTGTAATAGCGACCGACGCGGTTGCCCGGGTCGAAGGCGATCTCGATGCGAGAGTCGAGACCTTCGAGAACGGCTTGCGTCTCTTCCGGCGTGAACTGTCGGCCCATCGTCTCCGTCACGTTGACGAAGCGAATCCCGCGATCCTCGTAGACCTGACGCGCCTTCTCGACGAGCGGGATCTGACGCTTACAGAAGCCGCAGTTCGGCGCGTAGAAGTTGAGAACCGTCGCCGGGGCCTCCTCGAACTGTACCGACGAGATCTGGTCGCCCGTCGAGAGGTCGAGCTCGAAGTCCGGGGCCTGTTTGTCGAGGAGATCGAGCGCGGGGCGTCGTTTCGGCTTGCGCGGCGTGCCGCTCTTCTGGCTACCCGAGCGGCCCCCCGTCGCGGGAGGACGCTGTGCCACAGCGCGCGGCCGGATCGCCCGGATCGGGATCTCGACGGTCGGCTTCTCGGCGTCGTCGGTCGACAGGATCAGCTTGCGACCCTCCGCCGGGATCGAATAGCCCGCGGGGATCGACACCGTGATCGCGTAAACCTTGCCGACTTTCCGTGCGGCGAGCACCGTCCCGATCTTCGGGTCGTCGGCCTTCGCCGTCAGCACCTTGACCGGGTTGTCGCCGTAGTTAGTCAGCGTCAGCTGCCGCGCGACCGGCGACGTGGGTTGGTTGTCCACCAGGAGCTGATTCGGAATCACGTCGATGCGATCGGGGATATGCAGGTTGACGCGAATCGTCAGGTTCTTCGGCTCCTCGAGATTCGTCTGGACGCTGACCGTCGTCCGCTCGTAACCGATCTTGAACGGCGGCTCGACCTTGATGACGAGCTCGAACTCCTTGCCGGGCTCCGCCTCCTCGAGCGTGATGCCGAAACGATCCTTCGCGCGCGGCAGGAGCTTGGCGCTGAAGGTTCCTTCCTTGTGGTAACGAATCTTCACGCGACGCTCCGTCGGACCTTCGTGCGGTCGCACACGCAGGAGCACGAACGACTCGAACGACACGGTCGGACGCACGACACCCGAAACCGCGAGCTTGATCTCGGGCGTCTTGGGATCGTTCGTGCGCAGGAGAATCGTCTGACGCACGTTGCCCTTGAGCTTGCCCGTCTCGACCTGAAACGGGATCTCGCCTTCGGCTCCGGGCCGGATGCTCTTGGCGATGTCGCCGAGGACGACGCAAGTGCAGCTAGGCGTCGCCGCGAGGATGCTCAGCGGCACGGCGCCATCGTTGCGCACGCGGAAGACGTGCGCGATGTCATCACCCGACCAGACCGTCGCGAAGTCGAAGCTGCGCTCGTCCATCGCAAAGACGGGGACTTCGCCCGTCGCTGGGGGAGTCGCCTTCGAACCAGCCACCGTCGAGCCGGTCGACTTCGCCCCCGTCGACTTCACCGGCGTCGTAGCGGACTTCGGTGAGCCGGTGTTTTGAGCACCCGTGCTTTGAGCCTTCGTCTTCCGGTCGACCTTCTTGACACCGATCTTCGACGGATCGATCGTCTTGCCGCCGATCTTCGTGCCGATCTTCGGCGCTCCGCCCTTCGAAGCGACCACCGCACCGCGATCGATCTTCGACTCGATCGCGCTCAGACGCTTGTCGATCGCTTCGAGCTTCGCCAGCACCTCGTCCAAAGACCCGGCGTCCTGCTGACAGCCGACGGTGATGAAGAGGGAGACGGTGAACGCCAAGAGCGAGGAGGATCGTCGAGACATGGAGATTCAGCGGTCGTTTCGAAGAGAGGTGAGACCAGTCGAACAGCCAACTCGCCACCAGGCGGCTCGCCGAGGAGGACTCGAGGCTTGTTAGGGCTCCGACGAGCTATTCTACGAGCCGCCCGATCACAGCCCAAACGCTTCCTCGCGAACGGGCGAAACGGCCGACTGTTTAGCCCGGCAACGTACAGGAACAGAGCGGAGCCAGTGGCACCAGACGTTCCACACGAACGAGTAACGGGAATCGCCACCGCGATTCCTACCGGTCCTCCGACCGCGGAGCCGGCTTCCGATCCTTCGTCGGCATCGGCTTTCCGAGCGCCCAGAGGATCCCGTTTCGCAGCAAGCTGACGAACTGCTCGTTCTCGAAGTCCTTCGCGTGGCCGAGCGAGGTGTAGAACACCCGCGCCTTGCCGTACTGGTGCAGCCACGCGACAGGCTCGGGATCGTGGCCGCCCGGGATCGTCCCGTAGAGGAGTGGCGTCGCGGTCTTCGCGAGTGGCGCAGCTTTGTAGAGCGAGCCGATGCCGTCGAAGGGGAGCTTCAGGGATCGCACGATCGGATGGCCCTCGGCACCTTTCGCCGCGCTGACCGCCGTCACGGGTCCGTCCTTGTAGTGACCCGTGTAGTTGCCACCGAGCACCTTCGCGTCGAACTCCTTCCACTCGGCGTGACCCTTCGCGTGCTTGCCGCGAGTGTCGAAGGCGTGGCTCGACGTACGCAGCGCGACGATGGGCTTTCCGTCAGCGAGGTGCTTCTTGATCGCGGCGAGGTCCTTCTCCGGGAGCGCACGGCGACGCATGCTCAGGACGAGAAGATCCGACTTCGCCAGCGACTTCGCGAGCCCCGTAACGACGTGGCGCCCTTCGCCCGAGTGCGACTTCGCTCGAACGATGTCGACATCGAGACCGTCGAGCGCACGCAGCGTTCCGTCCGTGAAGATCGGTAGCGTCGTGTCGGTCTTGTAAAGCTTCTCGGCGAGGACGATCGTCACTCGCTTGCGCACGTCCTCACGAAAACGAAACGGCTTTCCGCCGAGAACGTCGGCGCTCGTCACGGTGGGGCAGACGTGCTTCTCGATGTGCTCGATAATCAGGTCGGTCCCCTGGAAGTGCGAGACGAAGGGCCACGAGCGCGAGTTGTACATCGTGTCGGTGAGATCACGCAGGAGGACGACGTTCTTGCCGTTCCTCGCGAGCTGACGCAGACCGAAGGGCCGACCGAGGACGCACATGTTCGTGTGGACGCCACAGAGGAAAACGTTCTTGACCCCGCGCGCCTCGAAGATGCTCCAGATCTCCTCGCCGTTGTCGGAGATGAAGTCATTCGGGCTGTCCTCGATCCCGATCGTATCGATCTGCCGACGCCACGGACCACCGCCCGGACACTTCGGCGTACAGTCGCAGCCGCCATCGGCCTGGTCGATCGGATAGACACCACGCTTCTCTTCGGGAATGACGTGACACCACTTGCCGATGTCCTTCGGGAGATTCTTCGAGCGCGGCGTCGACTGCGCCCGTTTGCGCGAAGGATGGTCCTTGTAGGAGTTCATGCATCCCGATGGCGCATGGACGATCGTCGCCCCCTTCGCACGCGCGGCACGCACAATGTCATTGATGCGCGGCGCGCCCGCTCCTGTACCCTCGGTCCGCCCCGGCGCCCCCCAAAAATCCCCCCGGCGGCGCGGCCCCCCCCCCCCCGCCGGGGGGGCCCCCCCGCGACACCAGTGCGCGTTCCACATGTCGCAGACGATGACCGCGGTCTCCTTCGCCGCCCAAGTCTCGCGCGTCTCGGTGACTTTCCAGGTCGCGCTCTTCGACTCATCGTCCTTCGAAGCGAGGCGAGCACGCTTCGTCACCGAGAAGCCGGCGGCCTCATCGGCGTAAGCAGCACCGATCGAAAGGGAGGAAAGAACCAAGCACGGGAGAAGCGCGACCATAATTCGGCGAGTCATCAGATCAACTCCGGGTAGGAAAGACGCTCGAGAAACATGGGAGGGTTACCCTACGCCATGCTACGCGGAGCAGTCCCCTCGCTCAATCGGCGCTTTTACGTTCCACGGCCACGACGACCGGGCAGAAGCGGCAGACACGGCGCTGCTATGCGCGTTCATCGAAGAAGAGATCGTCGACGCGTTTCGAACGGAAGAGCAACCCCGCGAGAGAATTCGGCCCGCTCGTCGTTAGCTCGAGATCCAAGGGCACTCCAGCCTGTCCACGGAGCTTGCGGAGCGACTCTTGGGCCTTGCTCGCACCGCGGCAGATTTTCGCTTCCTTGCTTCTGCAACTCCGGACGGTGCAACCCTCGAAGCACTCGAGAAACGCGTCAAGGACGAACCTCAGGACGTTTGTGACGATGTCGCTCGCATCCTGAGCGCACGAAACCAGTAGCACGACTGCCGCGCCGTGCGTCACGTATCCGTGTCCGCCTCCAGCACACCCGCCGGCACCGGCCGCCCGTCGAGCGGCACGCACCGAAGCGCGCGGCGTGGAGGGTCCGCGAGGCCGTTCTCGAAGGAGCGGCACTGCCACGTGACTTCGCCCGGCCCTTCCATCGTCATCGGATCTCCATCTCGCCGTAGTTGTCGAGAATCTCGCGCCAGCGGAGGTCGAACGGCGCCATTCTCGCACCGTACGGACTCGAAAAGCACCCCGTGCGAGCATGGAAAACCCGAACACCTCGACCGAGTGCGGCACGGTCTGCACAAACCGCGCTTGAGAAGTCCTTCCGGGATGACTAACATCCGGACGTTGGTTCAAAAGGTGATCGCACGCAGTTCGCGGCCACACCGTGTGCGTACGACTGGGTCCTCACATAGCGGAAGGGGTATAACTCGATGACACAAAGAACGTGTCTCTTGAGCGCGACCGCATCGCTCGCGCTGATCTTCGCTTCGAGTGTGGAGTCCTTCGCCCAGGACAGTTGGGCTGAACCCGTCGATGGCTGGGCCTACAGCTACGAAGCCGACGATGGTCAGGCGGCGGGCGACGCCTTCGCCTCGCTCGACGGCACCTGGAACCACGAGAACGGATCGGACCAGTGGGACGGTCTCGGTTTCGAGGGCGGGTCACCTGGCGGCGCCGAGATCGTCGACGACGGTGACGCGAGCTTCCTCCGTCTTCAAGAGACGGGCAATCCGACACAGATCGGCTTCCCCGATCCGGGCAGCAACCGAAAGATCTACCTCGGTCACGACATCGGCCCCGAGGGGGGAACGGGATCGATCCTCGACGACGGCGCGACGCTCAATTTTCGCATCCGCGTACCCGTGGACGATCCGATCGACGACCTTTCCTCGGGCGCGCCTTACCCCGAGTCGGGCGATGGCTACGGCCTTCACAACGGCGCGAAGGCCAACATCAATATCAAGCAAGCGAACGGTGGCCTCTTCGGCATGTCGCTGACGACCGTCGACGACGCGACGGGCGAAGGGATCATATTCAACGGCGAGACCGACGTCGAAGGCTCTCCGAACGTCATCGCGCTCGATCCGCTCGACTGGAACGAGTTCTTCATCTCGATCCGCTCGGACATCGACCTCGTCGGCGCTGGAACACACCTCGTGACGATCTGGATGAACGGTGACACCGACCCCGTCGGCGAGTACTCCGTGACGCTCGGAAACGGCAACGACTTCGGTGGCCTGAGCTACCTCGCCATCGGCCTCGGTGCGACGCCGCTCTCCGGAGCGCTCGACGTCGACTTCTTCCGCTGGGCACCCGAGGCGCTCGAGCCCGAAGATTCCTGTGCAGGTCCGAGCACGCTCGCGACGCGCACGATCGACCCGGCCGCGTACTTCCCGGGTCAGACGCTCACGGTGACCATCAACGCCGAGACGGTCACGGGCACGACGACGATCAGTGACACCTTCCCCGATGGGTTCACCATCGGCGACACGGGTGGCGGTGCGGTCAATGGCAACACCGTCAGCTACGAAATCACCGAGCCGGGCTCGGTCTCCTACACGATTCTCGCCGCCGAAGACCCGGGCGACTGCTCCGACGGAAGCTTCGTCGGCGAGACGGTTCTCGCAGGCAGCTGCGAAGCGAAGATCGAGGGCGACGCGGTCGCGCAAAACGCGACGACCGGCCTCACCGTCACCCGTGCGGTCACGCCACTTCCGCACTCGCCCGGGGAAGACATCACCGTGACGCTCTCGGTCTCGGGAGTCGTCTCGGAGACGACCATCGTCGAGACGGTCCCCGACGGGATGACGATCAGTGACGCAGCCGGAGGTGCGGTCGATGGAAACACCCTGACGCTCACGGCCATTCTCGACGGCGACATCGACTACGTCCTCACCGCGAGCGAAGATCCTGCCGACTGCCGCCCCGATGGCACGATTACGGGTACGGTCTCACCGCTCGGCGGCTGCGAATCGGTCGTCGGTGGCGAGGGCCCTACGCCGTGCACCGTGCCGGATCTCGAGTGCGAATTCCCGCCGGACGGCATCGACGCCGAGTACATCATCGGATTCCAGTTCGGAGTCCCGCCGGACACGGGACTGGCGTGCGAGAACACGATCGGCGAGGAGTTGGTCATGGTCAATCAGAACCTCGGTGCCAACGCCCTCGCCTACGACGTAGATCGCGGCTGGGGCTTCGAGGTCACCAACCCGGGAGACGCGTCTCGAAACGGTTGGGGACAGTTCGGCCCCTTCGACGACTCCCCGAACAACCGTAACCGTTTCACGACAGGCTGCGCGGAGGACATCTACGACTCCTTCATCGGCTTCAAGAACTTCGTCGACACGTGCAACGAAGAGGTCGTCGGCTCACCCGACGAGATCTGTGAAGAAGGTGGGCTGCTTCCGGCGGGCGGCATCTTCCGCATCGACCTCGAGGACGAAGGCTGCTACCGCTTTGTCGCCGTGATCGGTGACGCCGACAATCCGCACGCGCACCGCGTCCTCGTCGAGGATGGCGGCGAAGGTGGCCCGGTCGATATCGGTAACAACCTCGTCGTCCTCGTCAACAATTTCGACCAGAACCAGGAAGAGGAAGGTCAGGTGAAGCCCGACTGTCTCGGTTGCGGCGTCTTTGCTCGCATCGGCTTCGACGACAAGCTGCCGCCGGGCGGCGACGGGATCGAGCCCGACCCGGTCTTCGTCAACATGGACGACGAGGGTCTCGCGACGGGCGGCTGTCCGAACAGCCCGATCCTCGAGTCGTCCGAGGGCTACATTCGCATTCACCTCCTCCAAGGAAACGCGAACGTCGGCCCGGGCTCGAAGCAAAACGGTACGGGGAGAGATCCGAACGGCGGCGACATCGTCATGTTCGAGGTTTGGCGCCTGGACGACTGCCCCGGTGGCAACCCGACCAAGCCGGTGTTCCGTCGCGGTGACGCTGACGGCCGCGGCGATCTCCAGCTCACTGATGCGATCTTCATCCTCAACTTCCTCTTCACCGGTGGTCCGCCGCCGGCCTGTAGTGAAGCCGCGGACGCGGACGACAACGGCACGGTTCAGCTCACCGACGGTATCCGCATCCTCAACTTCCTCTTCACCGGTGGCCCGCCACCGTCCGCGCCGGGACCGGCCGACTGTGGTGAGGATCCCGAAGGATCGATCGACCTCGGTTGTGTGAGCTACACGGCCTGCGCTGACTGAGTTTTCATGCGCTGGACGCGCACCAACGATGCGCATGAACTGGATGCTGAGGGCGATTCTGGTGCCGAGGGTCGGCGGATGTCGAGATGACGTCACGACGCTACGCTCGAGCTCGCTTTTGGGAATGGGAGGGCTGAGTTCCTGGTAGAGATACGAATTCGAAAAAGGAGATTCCCAGGAACCAGGAGAGCCTCTCGAAGGAGAGACAACGATCGGCACAACTCGTGCGAGGACGCGGCCCTCGGCTGCGAGAGCTTCCCGCCCTGCGAGAACTGATCCGCTCGCAGTGCACATCGGAATTGACGAGAGGCCCGGCTCTTCGAAGAACCGATCTTCGAGGCGCCGGGCCTCTCCTTTTCGGCGTGTTTTCGTCTTCTTTACGCCCCCTTCAGCGTAGCTTGAGTCCGCCCTAGCCAGTAACTTAGAGAGTTCAGCCAAGAGCTTGATCCGAGGAACGACAAGACCGGATCACAGGGTCGAGAGAGAGTTCGTCAGCGCGATGAAAAACGGATTCCCGTTCCGTCAGTTGTTTGCGTGTGCCTGCGTTTCGTTCGTGGCTCTTTCGCCCTCGGCGTCGAGCTTGCGTGCGGACCCGGTGGTCTACGTCGATCGCGCCTCGAGCTGGAGTTACTTTCCGGGGACGGAAGAGGCCTCTTCACCCGACGAGACCGCGTGGCGCGAGGTCGGCTTCGACGATGACCACTGGGCGACGGGTGACGCGCCGTTCGGCTACGACGACGGTCCCTTCGGCACGGATCTCTCGACGCTCAATCCGCCGATGCGGAGCAACTACTCGACGCTCTACCTGCGTCAGACGTTCAACCTGACCAACGCGGCGGCCGTCGTTAGCCTCGAAGCATCGGTCAACTACGACGACGGCTTCATCGTCTGGATCAACGGCACCGAAGTGCTGTCACAAAACGCGCCGGCGACTCCCGACTTCGATGAGTTCGCACCGACGGGTCACGAGTCGGGCGAGCACGAAGCCTTCGGCCTGCCCGACCCGGACGGATATCTCGTCAACGGCGACAACGTCGTCGCGGTGCAAGTCTTCAACACCTCGATCACCTCGAGCGACCTCCATTTCGACATCGACATCATCGATCCGATCGGCGTCGACGCCTCCGCACCGCGCGCGATCGGTATCGTCCCGTCGCCGGGCTCGCGCATCCGAAGCCTCGACCAGATCCAGGTCACCTTCGACGAAGCGGTGAGCGGTGTCGACGCAGCCGACCTTCGCATCAACGGTTCGCCGGCTTCGAGCGTCACGGGGAACGCTGCTGGTCCCTACACGTTCTCGTTCGCGGAGCCGCCCGACGGACCGGTCGATGTCGAATGGCGTGCGAGTCACGGCATCGAGGATCTCGCGCCGGCACCCAACGCATTCCTCGGCGGCTCGTGGGACTACGACCTCGATCCGAACGCGCCGCTCGGCATGCTCGTCATCAACGAGATCCTCACCTCGAACCAGGGCGGTCACACCGACGAGAACGGCTCGACGCCCGACTGGTTCGAGATCACCAACCTCGGCGCCGAGGCGGTCGACATCGGCGGCTGGTCGGTGACGGACGATCCGAACGAGCCCGGGAAGTTCATCCTTCCTTCGCGCACGCTCGGACCGAATCAGTACCTCGTCGTCTTCGCGTCGGCCGAGGACCGCGCGCCCGTCTCGGGCAATATCCACACGAGCTTCAAGCTCAACAGCGCGCCCGACTACCTCGGGCTCTTTTCGAATGACGTACCGCGACAGCCCGTCTCGGAGCTCGCGCCCAACTACCCGTTCCAACGCACGAACGTCGCCTACGGTCGCACGGGCGCCGGAACTTACGCGTACCTCACGAAGCCGACACCAGGAAGCTCGAACTCGACTTCACAAACAGTGGATGGCATCGTCGACGATCCGATCTTCAGCCATCCTCACGGCTACTACGACGACTCGTTCAACCTCACCCTGAGCTCGCCGACGCCCGACGCGGAGATCTGGTACACGACCGATGGTTCGGAGCCGGCCGACGGACGAGGCTCGCGGTATCAGAATCCGATCTCGATATCGGGATCGAACGCGCGCGCCGTCCGCATGATTCGCGCGGTCGCGGTGAAGGACGGATTCCTGTCCTCGAACGTCTTGACGCAGAGCTACCTCTTCGCGTCGAACGTCATCCGCCAGCCTTCGAACCCGAGCGGCTTCCCGAGCTCCTGGCCGGGCACATCGGCCGACTACGAGATGGACCCGAACGTCATCAACTCGGGGAGCAATGACGACATGGCGATCGGCGCGCTGACGACGCTGCCGACGATCTCGATCGTCTCGGACGTCGACGGACTCTTCGGCTCCTCGAACGGCATGATCACGCACCCTTCGCGCTCGGGCGACGCGTGGGAGCGCGAAGTCTCCGCGGAGCTCATCCATCCGCAGGGCGGCAAGGGCTTTCAGATCATCTGCGGTGCGCGCATCCAAGGCGGCAGCTCGACGGGCGGGTGGAAGTCGAAGAAGAACTCGATCCGACTCGCCTTCCGCGGCGACTACGGCTTTACGAAGCTGCGCTACCAGTTCTTCGAGGACTCGCCCGTCGACCGCTTCGACAACCTCGTCCTCGACGCGCACCTCAACCTGACCTTCACGCACCCGTCGGAAGGTCAGCGCATCCAGAGTCAGTACGTGCGTGACATGTACATGAGCGACCTCCAGCTCGCGATGGGCTCGCTCGCGCCGCACAGTCGTCTGTGCAATGTCTTCATCAACGGACTCTTCTGGGGCGTCTTCGATGTGCACGAGCGTCCCGATGATTCCTACTGCGAAGAGTACCTCGGCGGCGAGAAGGACGAGTGGGACGTCTTCCGCCACTCGGGCAGCAACGTCATCGACGGCAACGGGGCGTCGTGGAACACGATGATCGGTCGCGTCCGGCAAAACCAGTCCTCGAACGCGAACTACCACGCCGCGGCCGAGTACCTCGACATGGTCGACCTCGCCGACTACATGATCGTCAACTTCTACGGCGGCAACACGGACTGGCCGCACCACAACTGGTTCGCTGCGCGCCGTCGAGCGTCCGGCGAGCTCTTCCGGTTCTTCAGCTGGGATGCGGAGCACGTCCTCAAGAGCGCTACGGAGAATCGCATCAACGACGGCGACAACAACACGCCGGGCGAGATCTTTCAGCGCGTACGCGCCAACGCCGAGTTCCGCCTCCTCTTCGCCGACCGCGCCCACTACGCGTTCTTTAACGGCGGACCGATGTACGTCGATCCGCAGCGTCGCAGCTGGGACGAGGAGAACCCCGAGCGCAACATGCCGGCCAAGCTCTACATGGAGCGCATCAACGAGATCAACGAGGCGATGGCGCTCGAGTCGGCCCGTTGGGGTGACGTGCGTCGCGAGCCGCCGCACACACGCGAGAACACGTTCCTTCCGGAGCTCAATCGCCTACTGACGAGCTACTTCCCGAATCGCTCGAACACCGTGCTCAATCAGTTCCGCTCGGCGAATCTCTACCCCGACGTCGACGCCCCCGTCTTCAATCAGCACGGCGGCGAGGTCGCGCCGAAGTTCTCGCTGACGATCCGTCGACCCGCCGGTCAAGGCGGCACAATCTATTACACGACCGACCGCAGCGACCCGCGCGAGTTCGGCGGCGCCGTCGGAGGAACCGCAGCGAGCTACTCGGGCTCGATCTCGATCGAGACGTCGATGGTCGTCAAGGCTCGCATCCGTGACGGCAACGACTGGAGCGCGCTCAATGAAGCGACCTTCACCGTGCCCGACCAGTACGTCGACCTGAGGCCGACCGAGGTCATGTACCACGCGGCGGCCGGCAGCCAGTACGATTTCCTCGAGCTCAAGAACACCGGCCCGACGTCGATCAACCTCTCGGGGCTGATCTTCCACGAGGGCATCGACTTCCAGTTCCCCGACGGCTCGATCCTCGCGCCGGGAGAGTTCTTCGTGCTGGTCGCGAACGAGGCGTCCTTCGACGTCGCTTATCCGGGCATCGGTGCGGACGGCATCTTCACGGGCGGACTGGACAACGCCGGCGAACGGATCACGCTCGTCGACGCGCTCGGCGCCGAAGTACTCTCCTTCGCCTACAACGACTCGACGCTCTGGCCGATGGCGGCCGACGGCTTCGGCTTCTCGCTCGTCCTCGACGATTTCGGCGGCACGCTCTCGAATCCCGCCTCGTGGCGCGCGAGCTCGCAGGTCTTCGGCTCACCGGGTGAGGACGATCCGGCACCGCCAAATCGCGGAGTCGTCATCTCGGAAGTGCTGACGCGATCGAGCCTGCCCTTCGAGGACGCGATCGAGCTCGAGAATATCACCGCATCGCCGATCAACATCGGCGGCTGGTACCTTTCGGACGATCGTGACAGCTTCGCGACGCTCAAGAAGTTCCGCATCCCCGACGGCACGATCATCCCAGCGGGCGGCTTCCTCGTCTTCTACGAAAACGAGTTCAACGCGAGCCCCGGCGACCCTTCGAGTTTCGCGCTCGGCGGCTCGGGCGATCAGGTCTATCTCTCGTCGGCCGATCCCGCGACGACCGACCTCACCGGTCACATCACGGGAGCATCGTTCGACGCCCTCGACGAAAACTCGTCCTTCGGTCGCTACGAGACGAGCATCGGTCCCGACTACACGCCGCTCCTCTCGCGCACCTTCGGCGCCGACGACCCGGCTTCGGTCGGCGAGTTCCGAACGGGCCTCGGAGACGAGAACGACGAGCCGCGAGTCGGCCCCGTGGTGATTCACGAGATCAACTACAACCCCGGTCCGGGCGCCGATGAGTTCATCGAGATCGCCAACATCACGGGTGCGCGTGTCGACCTCTACAACGACTCGGTCCATCGCGGTTGGCAGCTGCGCGGCGTCAGCAACGTATCCGAGACGGACAGCTTCGAGTTCCCCGAAGGCGCCGACATCGGCGGCAACGGCTTCGCGCTCATCGTGCCGATCGACCCCTCGCTCTTCCGTGCGCGCCACGGCATTCCGGGATCGATTCCGGTCTACGGTCCGTACGGCGGCGCACTCGACAACGGCGGCGAGCGACTCGAGCTCATGCGTCCCGCGCCGCTTTCGTTGCCGGGCGACGACCAGGCCTTCGTACTCGTCGACAAGGTCGTCTTCGACGATGGCGACGATTGGCCGTTGGTCGCCGATGGCTTCGGGCCGTCGCTCGAGCGTCGAGTTGCCGGTGACTACGGCAACGACCCCGAGAACTGGGGCGCTTCGACGACGAGTGACGGCTCGCCCGGCGGTGGCAACACGATCGGCCCGCCGCCGCCGAACCAGCTGCCCGTCGCGCGCTTCACGACCTCGCCCTCGAACGGCGAGGCGCCTCTCACGGTGCGCTTCGACGCCTCGAGCTCGAGTGATCCCGACGGCCGCATCGTCAGCTACGCGTGGACCTTTGACGATGGCAGCTCGGGCTCCGGCCGCGTCGTCGATCACACCTTCGACGATCCTGGAACGTACAGCGTGACCTTGCGCGTCGTTGACGACGATGACGACGAGGACTCGGTCTCGCACGACGTCGTCGTCACCGTGCCGCTTCCGAACGAAGATCCGACCGCCGCCTTCTCGTTCGACCCGCCGAGTGGCGAAGCGTCGCTGACGGTGAACTTCGACGCGTCGGACTCGAACGACCCCGACGGCAACATCGTCTCGTACTCCTGGGACTTCGACGACGGCTCCGTTGGAAGCGGTCGCGTCCTCGGTCACACCTTCACGCAGGCGGGCGACTACGACGTCACGCTGACCGTCGAGGACGACGACGGCGCGACCGACGCCACGGCACATCGCATCACCGTCCTGCCCCCGGGCCCGAACCAGTCGCCGATCCCGTCGTTCACGGTTTCGCCGCCGAGTGGCCCGCCGCCGCTCCAGGTCGTCGTCGACGCTTCGGACTCCGACGATCCCGACGGCAACATCGTTCGTTACACCGGGGACTTCGGCGACGGCGGCGTCGGCCTCGGTCGCACGATCGGCCACACGTACACCGAGGC
>CAYZGY010000115.1:0-14270 GCA_964478085.1 uncultured Planctomycetia bacterium | reverse complement strand
GCGTGAATCGACCTTCGGCGTTCCCGTCAAAGGGGATCGCGCCCATGTCTTCGCCCTCCCGTCCGGTCGCGATGCAGGGCGACTCGGACTGAAGCGCGTAATCCATGAAGTGCGCCGCGACGAACAGCGGGTCGCTCTGAATGTTTCCTTCACCAGGGAACGGCTCTTCGAGGCCGTCGATGTTCGAAAACTCGAAGACGGCCGTCGATCGTTCGTCGACGGTGAGGTTCTCGACGTTCGAGTGGAACGTGCCGTGCCCGCCGTCGGGGGCGTTGTCCTTCGCGAAGAGGTGGATCCCCTCCTGGCAGTTCGCGACCGTGTTGTGCCAAGCCTCGGTGACGTCGAGCCCGTTCTTGAGGGCCATACCCGTTCCCGACGTGGCGACGAGGTTGCCCGTCAGCGTCGCGCCGCCACCCTCGATCGAGACGGCCTTGTCTTGGATTCCGAGGATGATGTTGTCGCGGATGTCGACCTCGACATCGCCGAGATCGATGCCGTCGTCCGAGCTGTCGCGTAGCGTGCAACGCACGACGTGGCTACGGCCGAAGCTCCCGCCGTCGAAATCGATCGCGTCGCTGTTGCCCGTCATCCCCTCGATCAGCGTATCCTCGAGTCGAGTCAACGAGTCCGTACAGTGCACACCTTCGAAGATCTCGTGGATGTGACACCCGCGGATGTCCAGGATCGAAAATGTGCCGTCGATCGCGTTGTCGGGCACTCGGTGAATCTCGGTGTTCTCGATCAAGACGCGTGAGATATCCGCCGCGATGCAGCCGAGGAAGCCCTGCTCGGACGAACCGTCACGAATGGACACGTGGCGCACCTCGTTGAGCGGTGCGTTGTCCGCCGTGCCCGTCTGGTCGAACGCGAGACCGCCCCAGTTCTCGCCGCACTGATAGGCGAGCATCCGGATCGGCTGGTCCGCCGTACCCGACGCATCGAGACGTCCACGAACGATGATCGAAGCGTTCTCGTCGAAGAGCAGCACGGCGCCCGGCTCGATCGTCAGGGTCTCGCTGCCGCCGACGGTCACGTCACCCGTGACACGGTAGGGGCCGCCCTCGGCGGTCCAGGTCTCGTCGCCGTCTATGCCGCCCGAAACGCGATCGAACGCGCCGACGCGGTGCACACTCACTTGCTCCGACGAGACGATCTCGCCTCCGGCGTCGAAGTCGCTGTGCGCGATGATCGTCAGGTCGTTTGTGCCCGGACCGAGCGGTACGTCGAGCATCCAGCGTCCGCCCCACGGTCCGTTGCGCGACGAAATGACCGAGACGTTCGCGACGGCAGCGCCGACCGAGACCGATCGCGTCGTCGCCGGGTTGCAGCCTCCCTCGAGCCTGACGGATCCGCCCTGAGCGTAGATGTGCTCGCCACAGCCGCCCGCGGGACCTCCCTCCTCGCCAGATTCACGAATCGACAGCCACGGGATCATCGAGAAGTCCGACGAATCGACCCCGTTGTTGAGGCCGACGATCGCCACGATGTTCTCGCCGGGCTCGAGGAGATCGAGGTCTCCCGTCAGGTCGATGACGCTCGGGTCGTTCCCGCGGAAGCCACCGGCCGAGGCCTCGTGACTCGAATCCGCTCTGTCGTCGAAATCGATGACGACCGAACTCGGCGAATTCGGAGAGCGCGCGACGCGCGTCCCGTTGAGGTACGCCACGAACGCATCGTCGTAGTCGAGAGTCAATGTCAGCCCGGTGACCGCCGCTGGATCGTCGACCGTGAAGGCCTTTCGCAGGAAGAGTGTCGAGTAGCCGTCCTCCATATCGTTCAAGACGGTGGTATCGTCCCCGTCGCCGTAGCCGAAGCCGGAGGGGCCGGCGTCCCAATCGCCATCGTCGTAACCGATCGTCGTCCAATCGTTCCCCTCGCCCGCGGGTTGCTCCGTGCCCTTGAAGTATCGCCAATCATCACCCTCCGAGATGATCTCCACTCCGCCCTGCTCACTCTCGGTGTCGACCGCGCCCGCCTCGAGAGCCCAGGACGATCGCGAGTCGACGAATCCGAGACGCACCGTGACGTTCGTGTCGAGCGCGTCGATGACGTTGAACGAGTCGTCCTCATCGTACATCTGCTTCGCGGCGCCGTAGCGCTGACGCATCTGGAGTCGCGAGAACGCGCCATCCGCCGCACGACGAAGCTCGTCGTAGTAGAGACGTGCGAATTCCGGGACGTCGAAGAGTCGCTCGATCGAGTTGACCTGCGAGTTGAAGAGCTCCTCGTTCGCGTCGGAGAAGGTCTCCTCGAGGTCCCACGGCAGCAGGAGCCACTTGCCGGCGTCGGGCCGCGGACTGTCGAACGGCACGCGATAGATGAAGTAGTCCTCACCGGTACGGTTCCAGATGCCACCGTCCGTGTTCGACATCAGCCCCATGAGCGCGAAGAAACGTGCCCACTGGCGAACGTCGACGAGAGCGCTGATCGCCTCGACGAACTCCTCGTCGGGAGTCTCCTGGCGATTGAAGGTTCGGCAGAGCTCGATGATGTCGGAGTAATCGTCGATCTCTTCGTGCGTACGCTTCTCGTAGATGGCGCGGTAGTCGTCGACATCCTCGCCGTAGTACGAGAGGTTTCCGGCACGACCGATGTTGTTGGGGGCACGCGGCCGGTAGAGGAAGCCGTCGTCGCTGCCACCGAAGTAGCGCGAGAGGAAGTCCTCGTCGAGCGCCTCCTTGCGAATGTAGCGCGTGTCGTACTCCCTCGAGACTTCACCGGGAAACCGCAAGGTCACGTTCCACATCAGAGGGTACGGAACCTCGCCGCGCCGGAACGTGTCGCTCGAGACGATCTCCTGGAAGGACGAATCGCCGAACGCACCGCCGTTCGCCGCGTTGAGGTTGAGATTTTCGATATCGAGAAAACGACGCTCGGCGTGGAAGCGAACCTTGTACGAGCGGTTGTTCGCGTTGCGCGAGTTCTCGCCGCGGTAACGAACACCGACGAGGTGGTACGCACGTCCGTACGCGATGAAGGTCGCGGGCAGGAGGACGTTGCTCCGTCGCGAACGACTTCCGAGCTCGCGATGGTCGGGACCGTTCATGACGATGCGGTAGACGGGTCCGCCGTAATCGGGTCCGTTCTCGTCGTCGACCTCGTAGAGGTAAAACGTGCCGGGATAGCCGCCGTACGGGTCGTTCTCCGGCTCGAGCGGAACACGGAGCGACTCTCCGCGGTTGTCCTCGACCTCGACCGCGAAGCGGATGACGTCCCCGTCCTGCCGCGCTTCGATCTCGGCGGAGTACTTGCCGTCCCCGGCGACCTCGTCGACGCCGTTGCCGTCGTCGCGCAAACTCTCCGTGCGACTGGCGCCGCCGCCGTCGACCGACCAGCGCACGCGCGCGATCGTCAGCGGACGGACACTCGAGATGCGACACGTGACGACGACAGTGTCGGCGCTCGTCGGGACGGCGGGAGAATGATCGACGTCGCGCACGGTCGGCGCGGGTGTCGAGTCGAAGCGGGAGTTCTGCGCTCCCGGAGTTCCACCGTTGCTCGCCGATGCGCGCCACGCGACCGCCGCTCGGTTCGAGAGACTCGGGTGGATCAGCTCGAGCGTGCGGCCTTCGCCGTCGGGCGTACGCGGCCAGAAGCTGCCGCGGAAGGTCTGATCGTCTTCGCCGTTCGACGGCTCCTCATCATTGATCGGGCCACCGTCGCCGTACTCGACGCGATCGACCGGGTTGCCCATCTCGTTCCGCAGGACGACCGTCTCGGCGGCGTGGTTGAGTCGCCCCGACCACGGTCCGACGACGTTCGCGACACCGGGGTTCTCTGCCGCGAACGCGTCAAGGTCGTTCGCGATGACGAGGAACTCGCCTGCGCCGATGACCGTGCCGACAAAGTCGAATCGCACGGCGCTCGAAAGCCGCCAGCCCGAGAGATCGAGGTCCTCTCCCGTCGGGTTGTGGATCTCGATCCACTGATTCGCGTCACCGCAATCGCTCGCACAAGCTTCGTCGGGCGCGACGAAGGGCGGGTGGTAGTGAATCTCGTTGATGACGAGGCGCCGGTCCTCGGTGTAGGTGTTCGGGTCTCCCGGAGTCGGATCGTCGAGGACGTGCGAATCATTGTCACCGTCCGGGAAACGACCGAAGCTTCGCCCGGGAAAGACGTCGGTGCCGAGATCGTCGATGATCGTCTCGCCGTCTTCTGCGAGCAGCAGATAACGGCGGTTTACCGTCGGGATGCGCAGCTCCATCGCCGCGCCCGAGAACGACGCGTGATCACCCGGAGCGAGCACGGTACCGCCGGGAATCTCGAACGCGAAGTCGTACGCGCTCGAGAGGATCTGGTGCCCCGAAAGATCGAGCGGATCGCCCGTCGGGTTGAAGAGCTCGATGAAGCCGACATCGCCGCCTTCGGGATGGCGAATCTCGTTGATCACGCCGCCGATGTACGGAGACGGAGCAGGATCGCGCTCGCCGCGAGCCAGCTCACGCGAGTTCGGTGCGCCTGGAGTTCCATCGAGGACCGTGCTCGGCTTCCAACGAAGGCCCGAGTCGTTGCCGTTGTCGGTGCCGCGTCCCGTGAATTCGAGGCTCGGTCCGCGTCCGTCCGCGCGTCCCGGCCAAGGACCTCCGTCATCGTAGCGAACGCGGTTGATCGCGTAGCCGAGATCGTTCGCGAGCGTGATCGTCTCGCCGTTGTTCTCGAGCCGCCCGACGAAAGGCCCGAACGCTCGGGTGAGACCGTACGTCGCTCGTGCCGCGTCGACGTCTGCGCAGATCGCGAGGTGCTCGCCCGGATCGATGAACGCACCAGCGGGAAACGTGAACGTCAGCCCCTCGGTGAAGCTCCAACCGCTCAGATCGACCCGTGTCGCACCGCAGTTCTTGATCTCTACGAACTCGAGCGTCGCCTCACCCGCGGTGCGGAAGACGTTGTAGTGGATCTCGCTGATGATGACGTCGAGATCGGCAGCGTACGCGGAACGCTGTACCACCGCAGAGACGAACAACGACAGAACGAGCGCCGCTCGAAAGATGCAGCCTCGCCAAAACGCCCCCGACTGCGCCGAGATAGAAAAACCGTGCACGCCCAAGTTCTCCGCTGTTGGCACCGACGCCCTCGGCGATCCTGAATCCTCCGCCGAGAGCTGCTACTACAAAGATCCCGTTTGGAACCCCGGTCGCCAACTGGAAAGTGCGGTGTTTTTCGGTGTTCGACAAATGATGACAAACACCGAAAAACACCGGCTGGAGAAAGTCGCGGCGGACTCCCCGACTATTTGCTCTGGAAGACCTTATGACTCTTCTCGCCGCGCGCGAGGACGTACGCGACGAGGTCGAGGATCTCGTTCTTCTGGAGCGAGTTGACGAGCCCCTCGGGCATGATCGACGAAGCGGTCTTCGTTCGCTGAATCATCGTGCTTTTCTTGACCACCCGAGGCCTGCTTCCCGCGAGCGGATCCGCGACGAGGTGGAGCTCGGCGGCCGTCTCCTTCGTGACGCTGCCCGAGACGACCGCCCCCGTGTTCAGGATAACCGTGTTGAGCGAGAACTTCTCGTCGACGACGCGTGAGGGAGCGATCAGAGACTCGAGGAGGTGCTTCGGCTCGCTCTTCTTCTTGTCGAGGGTCGCGAGGTCGGGGCCGAAGAGGCCGCCCTGGCCCTGCAGCTTGTGACACTGCGCACATCCGAGACGCTCGAAGGCGAGCTTGCCTGCCGCGTGCGAACGGCCGCTCGCGGCAAGATCGGCCGCGCGGAAATCGGTGACCTTCCAGCTCTTGACGAACTTCGGCACCCAGCCGTCCTTCGTCGCCGCGACAGCGACGCTGCCGTCCTCGAGCGGGAACTTCGCGACGAGGTCCGCCGCGTTCCAGAAGGTCTCGTCGCCCGTCGCCTGACTGCGAATCCCCGAGACCTGCTTCGTCGTGACAGGCTTGGCGCGGTTCGACCAAGTGTTTCGGACGTACGTGACGACCGCTGCGATCTCCTTGTCGTTCAGGAGATGGCGGAATCCCGTCATCGGAGGCAGCGGCGGCGAGCTCCACGTCTTGCCGTTGACCTCGATCTTGCCGTGGAGCCCGTCGAGCACGATGTGAATCAGACGCTCCTCCGAGCCCGTCACCCAGATGCTGCCGTCGAGCGGCGGGTAGAGATTCGGAAGTCCCTGGCCGTACGGCTGGTGGCAAGTCGCGCAGTGGCTCTCGCGATGGTAGACCTCCTTGCCCAGCTCCATCACGTGCGGATCAGCCTTCACGGGGATGCTCCTGCGCAGCGCGCCGAGCTGGGTCGCGACGATCTCTCGATTCGACGAGACCTTTCCGAGAAGACCGTCGCCGAGGTCGAGAAGGCTGAGGAACTCGTCGGTCTGTCGCTCTGCCGGCGATGCCTCACCGGCGCTCTTGATCAGCGCGTCGATGACCGTGATCGAACGATCGGCCGAGAGCTGCTTGACCGTCTTTTGAACGGGCAGCGCGGCGAGCGCGTCGAGCGCGGGTACGGCGAGCTTTTCGGACGAGGCGAGCTTCGCGAAGTCGTCGACCTTGTCCTCGGTCTTGCCGGGCCACTTGATGATCGCTGCGAGGGCGAGCTCCTGGAGGCCACCGCCGCCCGCTGCGCGCAGGGACGACGTCGGGATGCGCTGCTTGCCGAAGCCGGGCCCCTTCCAGGAGACGGCCAGGTGGTCACCGCCTCCACTGTCGTAGTAGTTGACGACAATCTCGTGAACGCCGGAGCGCAGCTGGACGTTTCCGCTGCGTTCCACAGGACCGTGGCTGCCGTCGTTGTCCACGACGAGCTGGCCGTCGATGTAGAGGCACGAGCCGTCGTCCGAGTTGGTGTAGAACGTGTAAGTGCCGCTCTTGCGAACGTAGATCCCGGCCCGTTGACGAATTCCGAACTGGTCGGTCTTCCCCTTGGGCACGTGCTTTTGGAAGTTTGCGAGCTTCCCCGAGAACTTCGGCTTGGCCCGGTCGAAGGCCTCGTTCTTGGCACTGCGCGGATGCGGCTCGTAGTAGTCGAACTGAATCGCGGGACCGCGACGTACGACGTTGTCGCCACCCTCTTTCGGCTGCAGGTGCTTCGGCAGCTCGAACTGGAGAGGACGGATCGACGCGTAGAGTGACGCTCCCTCGGCCTTCTTGTCGACGTGACGCAAACCGTTCAGAAGATCGGCGAGCGTCTCCGACTTTCGCGACGCTTGCGCCCAGGCCTGCAGGGCGCCACCCGCACGAATCCAAGCGGCGTAAGCCGCCGAGCGAACACTGTTCGACTGCGCCCCACCGGCGAGCAGCGAGATCGCGTGACTCGATTTCTTCAGCTCGGCTTTCGGAGAGGTCGCGAGGATCGTCGCGAGGTCGTCGAGGTTGGCTCCGCCCTCGACCTCGGACCGGTCGATCTGCGCGAGGAGCTCGGCGGTCACGCTGCGCCCGTTCTTCTTCGCGAAAGCGACGAGCGCTTCCTGACGTGCCCTCGGGGGCATCCCCTTGCGGTCGAGGAGCGCGCTGAAGACGGCATCCGTACGCGGCATCGCGAGAAGCGATTCCGCGCTCGCCTTCTGAAGCGCGTAAGCCTGCGCGGCCGGCGAGAGCTTGCGTCCTTTCTTGACCGCATCGGTGACCATCGCGTCGACGTTGATCGACTGGCGCGCGTAGTTGAGGCACGCCTCGATCTCCGAGTCGGTCTTACGCGTCGCGACCTCGAAGATGATCTCGGCAGACGTGGCGCCTTCGTACTCGACCGCAGCCTTCACAGCTTCGGCGCGAACGAGCATCGACTCGTCGCGCGAGCCGGCGACGAGGAGGCTCTCCCAACCCTTCGTCAGCCAGCCGGGCTCGCCCGAAACCGTGCGCGTCTTGAAGACGCCGGGGCCCCAGTGACCGAGCGTGCGGATCGCCGCTGCGCGGACGCGCGCCTCGTCGGCTTGGAAGACCTTCTTCGCGAGCTCGAGATTCGGCACGCGGTGCTCCTCGAAGACCCAGAGACTCTCGAGCAAGGCCTGCGCCTCGACGGGCTTCTTCGGGTCGAGCTTCGCCGCGAAGGCCCCGACCTCGCGAACGATGTCCTCGGTCTTGCGACCCGAGAGCTCGAGACGTGCGCGGTATCGGTTGGGGCTCTCGGGCGCGAAGAGCGCTCTGAGAACCTCTGGGATCGGTTTGCCCTTAAGACGCATCGGCTTGAGCAGCTTGCGTCCCTTCGCGGTCACACGATAGATACGCCCGTGCGTCAAGTCTCGATTCGGGTCACGCATGTTGTGCTGCATGTGCCCGATGAGGACGTTGCACCAGTCCGAGATGTAGAGCGCGCCGTCGCCACCGATCTCGACGTCCGTCGGACGGAAGTTCGGATCGGAAGACTGGACGATCGGCTCGATCTCCTCGGCGCGGATGTCCGCACCGTCGTACTTGACCTCGTGCTGCAGAACCGCGCGCACGCCGATCGTATTGCAGATCAGGAAGTTGCCCTGGTTGCGCTCGGGGAAGTGGCTGCTCGAGAGAATTCCCGTCGCCGCGACCGGACGGACGCGCTTGCGGAACCACTGGCGGTTGCCACGACCCTTTCCGATGTTGACGTACGAGCCCGTGCCGCCCGTTCCATCATTCACGAACTGGTAGCCCCACTGATCGAAGACGTCACCGTGCGGATTCGGCCCGATCGGGAATTGGAACTCGACCTCGAAGGTGCGCGGGTTGAATCGGTGCACGCCCGACGCTCCACTGCGATAGGTGCGCGTCGGCGTCTCCATCGGCGCTACGTTGAAAATGCCGCGCGACCAGTAGAGCCAGCCGTCGGGACCGAGGACCATCGCGTTCGCGGAGTGGTGCGTGTCGGCACTGGAGAAGCCCTGGAGCATTCGGATCTTGACGTCGGCCTTGTCGTCGCCATCGGTGTCCTTGAGGAACCAGATCTAGGGTGCCGCCGCGACGAGCATGCCGCCGCCCCAGAACTCGAAGCCCGTGATGCTGTTGAGCTCGTCGGCGAAGATGATGCATCTGTCCGCCTCGCCGTTGCCGTCGTCGTCCGGAAGACAGACGATGCGGTCGAGTCGCGGCTCGCGCGGGTTCCAGTGCGGGTAGGACGGCCAGACCGAGACGAAGAGGCGACCGTTCGTGTCGACCGCCATCTGGACAGGATTGGCGATCTCGGGAAACTCTTCCTCCGACGCGAAGAGGTTGACCTCCATGCCTTCGGCGATCGTCATGCGGGAGATCGCCTCCTTGCCGCCGAGGTAGGGATGACGCTCGCCCTCGAGCTTGCCGGGCTTGTTCGTACGAACTTTCAAAGCCGGCGGAAGGTTCTTGTCGACAACCTTGTGCGTGCGCCCTTGCGCCGCGGCCCAGACCGCGACGTCACGGTTTGCCGTCATGACGTCGAACATCTCCATCTCGCGCATCATGACGTCCGCGTTCGACTGACCGAACCACGTGAGGCGCGAGCGACCGCCGAAGACGTTGTAGCCGTCGACGACGCGGTAGCGGCTGAACCAGTGGTAGTTCTTGTCGAGGATGGCCTCACGGAGCTTCGCGAGCGCGGCATCGTTCCCGGTCACCTCAGCGGCACGGGCGAAGAGAGCCTTCGCGATGTGCTTCGCGAGCGCCTGGTTTCCGTGATCGAGGAGGTGGACACCGTTGAGGGTCAGCGACTTCGACGCCCTCGCCTTCGAAACTCCAGCGTAAAGCTGCTTCGTCGCGGCAAAGAGATCGACGAATCGAACGTCCTTCTCTTCGCAAACCTCCGCCATCGCCTTCGTGTAAAGCGCGAGCTTCTCGTTGTTCTCCTTCCCGTCGGGGAGGTGCCGGCTCTTGAGGTTCTCGTGAGCGATCGGCGAGAAGAGCACGATGCGCGGCGCAGACTTGCCGTTGTACTTCTGCGAACGCATGCCGTCGATCATCTTCGCGAGGTTGCTCCTGAACCCCGCCAGGCCGTCGGCACCGCGCAGTGCCTCGTTGTAGCCGAAGAAGCCGAAGACGACGTCTGTCTCGTTCTTGGCAAGCCACTGATCGGGGCTACCGAAGTTGTCCGAGCGCGTACGCGTCGTGACCTCGTCGGCCGAGAAGCCCAGGTTGCGCACCACGAGCTCGTGCTTCGGGAAGAGCGCGTGGATGTACGTCTCGAGCCACGCGTGGTGCTGCATACGATCGGCGAGCGTGTTGCCGATGTAGGAGATGTGCTCTCCCTTGCGCAGCTCGAAGTCCGGCGCGGAGGTGGCAAGCTGTGGCGCTGCCAGGACGAAAAGGCAAATCGTCAGCAGAAATTCGCTACGAATTCTCATGTTCGCTTCTTCTTTCTCGAGCCAAACGTTGATGACGAATCAACGCGCCATCTTCGCGAAGATCGCGACGAAACGCCAGTATCTCTTACTTGGTCGCGGCGCTTCGCTCGTAGAGCTTGGCGAGCTCGACCATCAACGTCTCGAGCTGCGCGTAGTACGCGTCTTCTTCGAGGTCCTTCTTCTTCTCGCGAAGGGCCTCGATGCGTCCCTCGAGCTCGCCCCGCTGCTCGAGAAAGTCTTTCGATAGCTCGCGCTTCTCGCCCTTGCGTGCGAGCACGAAGCGAGACGTATTGCGACCGTCCGGCGTCGCGGATCCCTTCTTCGGGCGCTTGACCGCCCGAGCGCCACGGAACCAGTCGGCGGGCGTTCCGAATCCGTCGCCGTTGTCGTCGATGAGCGCGTGCTCGGTGGCGAGGCGCGACTCGGTGTCGTAGAACTCGGCAGTCCGGGAAGACGCCTCGAGAAACGCCTCGAGAAGCGAGGTCTGACCGTCCTTGTCGAGGTCGATGTCGCTCTCGGAGATCACCTCGGCCAGGTACTTGCCGAAGCGCGAGTAGTTGTGCTCGTATCCGCTCCTGGTCGCAGTAACGATCACGCGGTCGCGCCCCGAAAGCTCGTTGATGAAGGCACCGCTCGCTGACGAACAGTTGACGACGGCGAGGGGACGCTTGACAGGCGCGAGCCATTTCGCGAGCTCGGCAGCGGAGACGTCGCGCCCGCGCAGATTGAACTTCGAGGTGCGACCGTCGAACGTACCGTGCCCGATGAGAACGATCCAGAGCGGCGACTCCTTCTCCTCGGCAGCTGTCGCGATCGCTTTCGAGAGGACTTCGCGATCCTCCGGCGCGTCTTTCGCCTTCCCCTGCGGGGGGCCGATCCTCGTGACCTTTTTCCCGTCCGACGTCGCCGACTCGACCCAGAGCTCGGCGGACGCGGCGAACTCCTGAGCGTACTCATCTTTACCGCCGGCTCCGACGACGATGATGATCTCCGCGGGCGCGGCTGTGACCATACGCGTCGACGCGGCGAGTAGAAAGCCGAGAAGCAGTGTGGGGAGTGTGGGGAGTGTGGGGAGCGTGCGAATCATCAGGGCATTCCCTTGAGGCGACGGATCGCCCACTCGCCACAGAGGCAAGCGACCGCGATCCAGAAGATCGTCCAGCGATGCCAGAGAGGGTAAACCCAAGGATCCATCACGGGAGCGGAACGTTCGGGCAAGCCCGCGACGAACTCGTCGAGCTTGTCGACTTCGACCATTTCGCCGCCCGTCCTCTTCGCGAGCCTTTCGAGCGCCTCGCGGTCGGGCTCGAGCGTGCGGAACTCCTCGGCGGTCGGCTCGGCGGTCCAACCGAACTCGGCGCCCGGAAGCTCGCTCCCATCCGGCGCCGAGACTTTGGCGCGGGCGAGGTAAGCGCCCTTCTCGCGCGGCGCGTAGTCGGCTTCGTAAACGCCGGCTTCCTTCGTGCTCGCGACAGCGGGCAGCTCGACGCGGGCACCGTCCGCACCGTCGACGACGATCTTGACGCCGGCGTTGTCGAGCGCGGAGAAGGACTCGTCACGAACGCGAACGGCGAGCCGAACGGTGCTGCCGACGACGTGACCGGCTTCACCTGAGGACGCGAAACCCATCTCGGTCGAGCGTGGAACGTCGGATACGAGCCAACGAGCGATCTGTCGCCAGGCCCGCGCGGGATCTTCGTTCGTCGGGTGATCGCGCCTGAGCCCCCACCGCCAGAGATCTCCGATGAGAAGAGCAGCGCTGCGCCCCTTTCCGAATCGCTGCGTCACGAACGCCGGGAAACGCCCACCGTCCTCGTCGACGGCACGCGCGAGGACGATCGCGCCGGGCTTGATTCCACGGACCGGATTGTAGGTCAGGAAGGGAGGCATCGACGCGAGACGATCGAGCTCCTCGGCTTCGGTTTTGCGAAGACGCAACCACGACTGCATACGCCCCTCACGCGTCAGATCGAGACGGTAGCCTGACGAAGCGGGAGCGAACGGTTGCGACGCGTCGACGTACACCGGCAACAGATCCCCGATAGGTGTGCGCCGGTACTTTCCCTTCGCGAAGCTCTCGGCGCCGCCGAGCATGAGGAATCCGCCACCGCGACGCGAGACGAAGTCCTGAAGAAGTGTCATCTGCTGCTGGGTGAAGAACCCGGCTTCGACGTCGTCGAGGATCACCGCATCGTAGGCAAAGAGCACCTCGGACGTCTTCGGGAAACCATCGCGGAGCTCGTTCTCGTCGCGTGTTCCGAGGCGCAAGAACACCGCCTCGTCGTACTGCTCGGTCGTCTCGTCCTGCTCCTTGTCGAAGCCTCGGAACAGCGGGTTCGTCGACTCGCCGATGCGACTGCGGTACTCGAACTTCGGCTCGCGCTTGGCGATTCGAATCAGCCCCGTCAACTCGACCTCGGGATCGTCCTCGAGGGCGCGTCGCAGAAACTTGAACTCCCAATTGGGACGACCGCTGACGTAGAGAATTCGGTACGGCCCCTGGAAGCGATCGACGACGACGAGTCGGGAGTTGTTCTCGTTCGTCCCTTCCTCGAAGGACGGCGCATCTTCTTCGTCGGACTCGTCGTCGAAGTCCTCCTCCCCGCCCGACGGGTCGATGCGCGTTCGCAGGCGGTAAAACTGGACTCCCGAAGCGTCGGGATCGATCTCGAATCGGACGTGGAGACGACCGTCGCCTGTGATCTTTTGTGTCGACTCGTCGATGAGGAGCCCCTCGGCATCGAGAAGCTCGGTCGTGATCGCCTGCCGATCGAAACCGGTATGGACAACATCGGCTCGAACGCTGATCGGAGCCGTCTCGAAGTTGGTCTCGCTGACGGAGACTCGATCGATCGAGATGTCGCGCACCGCTCCGCTCGATCCGAACGCGATGGGGTAGACCGAAGGCCACTTGCCGCTCTCCCCTTCCAGCATGCTCTCAGGGGCGCGCGCGAAGAGCTCGTCGGTCGAGATGCCGTCCGAGAGGACGAGAACCCCCGCGAGCGGCCGTCCTTCGTAGCGTCGCGTGACCGCATCGAGACTCGCGGCGAGGGACGAGGCGCTGCCGTCGAACTCGAGCTCCTCGAAGTCGTCGGTCGAGCGGAGGCGCGAGTCGAAGAGGTAGCGACGGACGTCGAAATCCTGCGCGAGACGCGTGCTCCAGGGAGTGTCCTTCTCGAGCACCTTCTGGAGACGTTCGCCGCGGGTATCGGTGACGCCCTCATCGCGGACGTGGAGACTGGCGCTGTTGTCCGCGAGGACGACGAAGAGGTTCGCCCCCGGGCGGACGCGCCGATCGTTGATGAGCGGCTCGAGCAGACAGAACGCGAGAAGGAGGAGCCCGAGCGACTTGAGCAGCCCCGCGAAGACCCGGACTCCCGGTGTCGCTCGCGTGCCGCGGTAGGACCAAACGACGAGCGTGGTCGCCACCGCGACGATCGCGAGCGCCGGAAGGACCCAGCTCGGAGATCCCCAAGTGAGCGAATCGAGCATCACTTGCCCTTTCCGAGTCGCTCGTAGTACTCGCGCACGCGACGCGAGTATTCCGACGGAACGGGATCACGATCGAGAGGCACGCGCGCGTCCTTCGACTGACGACGGCGCAATTCCTCGGCAACCTTCTTGCGCAGCTCGTGGAGCGGGTCGACGATCTTGTCCTCGACGAGGTCCCAGTTCGGCGCCTTCGCGTGTCGCTTGATCTCGAGGCGCATCTCGCGGGCTTGCTCACGGACGCGGACGGCCTCCTCGCGAAGGTCGCGATCCTCGATCATGTCCTCGACGTCACGCAGACGCTCGGACCACTCTCGGAACTCACGGAAGTTGTCGCCCGAGATCGGCGAGGTGTCGCTCTCTCCGCCCGTCGTGCCACCGCGCTGCTGCGGGTTTCCTCGGCGCTGGCCCTGCTGCGGCTGCCCCTGTCGCGGCTGGCCCTGCTGCGGCTGGCCCTGCTGCGGCTGGCCCTGCTGCGGCTGGCCCTGCTGCGGCTGGCCCTGCTGCGGCTGGCCCTGCTGCGGCTGGCCCTGCTGCGGCTGGCCCTGCTGCGGCTGGCC
>CAYZGY010000114.1:8738-14300 GCA_964478085.1 uncultured Planctomycetia bacterium | reverse complement strand
CACAGATCACTCGTCACAGATCACTCGTCACAGATCACGCGTCACAGATCACTCGTCACAGATCACTCGTCACAGATCACACGTCAGAACGGATACCCGAGGCCGAAGTGAAAGACGAAGAGGTCCTCGCCGGGCGCACGATCCGGATTGAACGCGAAGTCGACGCGTAGCGGACCGACCGGAGTGTTGTAGCGAAAGCCGAAGCCGACACCGAAGAGCCACCGTCCGCCGCCGAAGTCGTCGACGCTCTCCTCGATCGAGCCGGCGTCCGCGAAGATCGCCCCGTCGAGACCATCGAGCATCGGCATCACGCCGAGCGACTGGCGCAACTCGAGGTGGAGAGTCACGAACGACTCGCCACCGATCGGATCTCCCCCACGCTTCGGCCCGGCCTCGTCCTGCCCGAAACTGCGGATCGATGTCTCGCCGCCGCTGAAGAACCGCTCCGGGAGAGGAATCGTATCCGTGCCCGAGAGCTTGAAGATGCCACCGAGCTCGATCGCCGGCACCAGCCGCAGACTCGACAGCGACGAGTCGTCCCCCTCGAGGAGCGGAAAGACCCAAGCGCTCGAAAGCGTCGGACGCAGAAAGTCGAGATCCGAGCCGAGCGCCTTTCCCGCGTACTCGAAACGTAAACGGTGCGAGCTGCCGTCCTGCGGATTGACGAAGCTGCTGCGGTCGTCATAGGAAAACGCGACGTTTGCCGAGCTCAGGAGCACGTCCTCCTTAAGAGCCGTCGGTACCGACCCCGTTGCGTCGCGCACCTCGCTCGAGCGCAGGACGTGGAACAATCGCGTGCGAAACTCTTGGGTCCATCGATAGCCGAGCCCGTTCTCCGAGCCGACCTCCTCGAACGTGTAGCTCGGATTCTCACGATGCTCGTAGAACCCGAGAATCTCGTGCGAGAGGTCCTCGTGGAAGACGTGCGGATTGAGATAGTCGATCTCGGCGCGTCGATGACGGAACGATGTGCTTCCTTCGATTCCGACGCTGTGCCCCGACCCGAAGACGTTCGTGTCCTCCAGCACGATCCCGCCGCGAAGCCGCTCCCAGGATCCCCAACCGGCGAGGAGCGCCACGCGGTAGCGCGGCTTCTCGACGACGCGCACACGGAGGTCGACGCGTGTCGGATCGCCCTCGATCTCGCGCGGCTCGATCGTCACCGACTCGAATAGCCCCGAGCGAAGGAGACTGTGCGTCGTTTTCCGAACGGCGTCGGAATCGTAGACGTCGCCCGTCTCGAACTCGAAGTACCGTTCGATCACCGAGTCCCAACAGAACTCGCGTCCATCGACGACGACGCGGCGAATCCTCGCGCGCTCGCCCTCCTTCACCGAGACGCGCATCGTCGCGGTCGCCGTCTCCCGATCGACGTGACGCTCGACGTCGACCTTCGCGAAGAGGTAGCCGCGCGTGCGGTAGTAGTCGAGCACACGTCCTCGAATCACGAGCGTCAGACGCGGCACGAAGATGCTTCGCTCCTCGAGCCCGAACGCCTCGCGCACCTCGTTCTCGTCGACACTCTCGACACCGTCGATCTCGATCGGCCGCTCGACCCAGACCCTCGGCCCTTCGATGACCTGAACCGCAACGCGCACCTGCCCGGGAGGATTCTCCATGACCTCGAACGTCGTCTCGACGAAGTAAAACCCCTCGAGCCGGTAGAGCGACTCGACGCACGACAGCGCACTGCGAAGCGCCGACTCGGTGAACACTGCCCTCTCGAGCCCGAGCACCTCGCTGCCGACTCCGAGCACGTACTTCGCGAGACTGCCGAGCTTGCCCTCACTCGCCCAAGAGAAGCAGCCCTGGAGGTCGTCGAGCGAGATCGCCTCGTTGCCTTCGATGTCGAGCCGACGCAGATAGCGACGACGACCTTCGGTGATGTCGAGACGGATCGTAGCCGTCTTGTCGCGTCGCGACCACGCGCCGACGATCTGTGGCTCGGGGAAGCCCTGCGATCGGTAGAACAACGTCAGCTCGTACACCGCGTCCTCGACAGCGACGTTGTCGACGCCGGCCATCTCGAGATCGACGAGAAGAGCGCTGAGGGCGGTCCGGAGATCGGTATTCGGGATCTTCTCGTTCCCGAGAAACTCGAGCTTGACGCTCGATCGGTTCTGTGGCGCCGAGTTCGTCGTGTCGTTCGAGATCCTCTCCGGCGGTCCCGATGAGCACGACCCGAGCAGCGACGCGACGCCGATCGTCGCGATGGCGAAGAACCGCGCGCGCCTCATCGTACGGAGAACCGAATGCCGAGGTTGAAGTTGTACTGCCCGTACGAATCCCTCTCGGTTTGGAGGAAGACCTCATCACCCGTGACGACGGCGTCGCGCTTCAGACGGTACTCGAGACGATAGAGATCCTCGAGGTACGATCGCCGCGCCGTCTCCGACTCGAGCGAGAGATCACTGAGGACGCCACGCCCCGAGGAATCCCCGCGCGAAAAGTAACCGGCAAGACGACGACCGAAGTACGTTGCGAGTCGGACCGCCGCGACCCGCCCCGTCCCCTGCGTGCCGATCTCGTCGACCGTGTACCCCGTCGTAATGAGCACGAGCAAGGTCTCGCTCGGAAGCGGCGGCGACGAATCGAGGACGACCTGCGGATCGGAAAGCGTGCCCGACACCGTCACGCGAATCCGGTAGTCTTTCACTTGCTCCTCGAAGAGCATCTGCAGTGTCGGGTTGTACGGATCCTTCTCCGTGAACTCCACGATCGCCGAGCTGAGCTCGAGCTTCGACGCGGCGAGCGACACGTCCCCTTCATCGGTCGAAACCGTTCCCGTGAGCAGCGGATCTCGCCCCGTGCTACCGAGGTGCAAATTCACGCTCGCGCGAGAGCGCACGATGTTGTTGACGAGCGAGAAGCCACGATCGGATCGGAGGCGCACGTCGAATTGCAAGTCGCGCAGTGGCGGGTCTTCGAAGCGAAAGAGCTCGATCGGAAGATTCGCTCGTCCGAGCGAGAGCTCGACGTCGCGACGATAGTAGGAACGCCCGATGCGGATCTCGCCGCCGATCGTCGAGCTATCCCACGGCCCCCGCCACGAGAGGTCGAGATCGCCGCGCACGCGAAGGTCGGGTTGCCGCACGAGCAGCACGTCGTCCGCGCGCAAGGTGAGCTCGACTCGATCGATCGGCGATACGGCCGGCTCCCCCCAACGCTCGACGGGCTGCAGGTCGACGTGGCCTCCGATGCGAAAGAGGCGGCGATCGACGCGCCCTTCGAGCCGTTCGATGCGCAAGCGATCGTCGAGCCAGGCGATCTGCGCCTCGACCTCGCGCATGCGCGGCACCTCAGCGCTGAACTTGAACTCGCCGCCCGAAAGCGTCGCGCGCGCGTCGACGACGGGAGCACCCCAAGAGCCCCCGATCGTCGCGTGGAGCTCCGTCGCTCCTTCGATGACGAGTCCTCGCTTCGCGGGATCGATCTCGAGTCCTGGAACCGACGCAATGTCGCGGACGAACGCCCGAGCTTCGGCAACGACGACTGCGTCCTCGGTCGGCAGCGGAAGGCCGTCCCACTCGATCTCGACCTCCCCGCTCGCCTCGAGACGATCCGCGCCAAGGTCGACGAGCAGCCGATCGACACGAAGCGACTCGTCGTCCATCGTCGCGTCGAGCTCGACAATGGCACCGTCGTCCAGCGCGACGTCGTCGATCACGAGCTCTCGCGCATCAACTCGAACCGCAGTGACGAGCTCTTGATCGCGAAGACCGCGCTCGTCCCATCGGAGACGACCGCGCAGCGATGCGCTGATCGCCAGCGACGCGTCGAAGCGATCGGGGTCGACGAGCTCCCGCTTTCGCAGGACCTCGACGAGCGCCGCACCGCCGTCGAGGTCCTCGAAGGTCACGGCGAGCTCGTCGAGACTGCCGACATCTCCAGTGCGGCCACGAGCGAGCACGTGAAAGCTGCCGCCGAACGCCTCGATCTCGAGATCCTCGACTGCGAAGCGGTCCTCGTCGAACTGAAAGGTCGGTCGCCCGACGAGCCCGACGCGCTCACCACCGACGAGCCCCTCGAGTTGACGAAGCTCGATGGTCGGCTGCGTGAGGTCGCTCACTCGCATCGAGAGGTCGATTCGATCGTCCGCACGTTCGACCCTCGCCCGCACGACGTCGAGTCCGCACGAGGCCAGGTCGAGACGAGTCGCGATGCGCACCTCCTCACCGCCCGGCTCCTCCAGAATGACATGCGCGTCGAGCTCGCTCTCGAGATCGCTCGCGGAGATGGGTCCCGAGATGCTCGCGTCGAAACGAATCCTTCCGTCCGTGAACGGTAACTCGGTGCCAGCCGGCGCGAATCGAGCGAGCAGCTCCGAGAGACGCAGGCCGTCGCCATCGACGAAGACGCGCGCGCCGTCGATCGTCGGCGTCTCCGCCCCGGACAGACCCAGAGCGCCCTCGATTCCGACGCGCCCCGAATCGAGCTCGACGAAAGCCTCGCTCACGCCGATTCGATCCACGAAGCCTTCGCCACCGGAGAGCCGAACGCGCCCCGCGAGGTCGAGCGGTGCCACGTTCGCGAGCTGACCGCTACGGACGCCTGCGAGCCTCACGTCTGCGTCGATCGTCCCTTCGACGCGCCGCGCGCGTAGATCGACCTCCTGCGCGTAGAGCTGCTGCGAGCTCCAGCGCAGTCGGCGGAGTCGCGCGTCGACCTCCGCATCGAAGTTCGCCATGTCGTCGAAGGGCAGGCGCAGACGCAGCCAGCCGTCGAAATCGAAGAGGGGCATCTCGGGCACGTCGACGAAGAGCGATACGACGTCGGCGACGGGCGCAGACCAGAGCCGACCTTCGAGGTCGACGGCCTCCTCGCCGATGTCGACCGAGAGCCGCTCGATTCCGAAGCCGGGAACGTCGCCCCGGAGCCGCGTGACGATGTCGTCGCGAAAATCGAGGACGAAATCGCGCGCGAGGAGCTCGCCCGCCGATCGAACATGGTCGAGAGTCAGGACCTCGAACGGCGAGTCGCCTTCGGAGAGCGTCGCGTCGATTGAAAGTGGAAACTCGATGCGATCGAGTCGAGGGAGGCTCCACGTCCCGCCGGCCGACGGAACGTCCACGATCAGCCGACGGTCCTCCCCATCGAGGATGACGATGACATCGTCGAGCTCGATCTCGTCGTCGCCGAGCGCCACCTCGAAGTGACCGCGATTCAGGATGACGTACGGCAGAGTCGTGCTTCCCTCCTCGTCTGGCGTAGGAGGAATCAGGTTCGGCGCGTCGAGTTCCAGTCGCGCGAAGGCCCCCTCGATCTCGACGGAACGAACCGCGCCGTCGTCACCGCGAAGCGCAGCGCCGATGTCCAAGTCGATGGTCACCTCACGCGCCGAGAGACGCTCGAGCCCGGTCTCGCCGAAGGGCTCGTCGGCGCGTAGCCCTTCGATCGTCACGGTCCCGAGGATCGACACATCGATGTCATCGATCTCGACGTCGAGCCCGAGCGTCGTCTCCGCCTCCTCGATCAGCTTCGGCAGCACCGTCCAGCGCAAGATCGGCCGCCGGCAAAGTAGGACGACGAGCACGAGCAAGACGAACACGAGACCGGCACGCC
>CAYZGY010000114.1:0-8638 GCA_964478085.1 uncultured Planctomycetia bacterium | reverse complement strand
GGAGCCACCGGAGCCACCGGAGCCACCGGAGCCACCGGAGCCACCGGAGCCACCGGAGCCACCGCGTCCACCGTCTTCGTTCGGGTCGTGAGTTCGCCGATCGGCTCAATCAGATCGTCTCCACCAGGTGACTCGGAAGCTATGACTGTCTCGACGGCTTGTCAACGTCTGGCCTCGGGCGCTCCGAGGCGCGGATCCATGGCTCCCAAGCGAAGCCGCGGCAGGTTTTCGGGCTTGAATATCCCGGTCGCCGGAGTAAACTCTCGGTCTCCATCGGCCCAGGTGGCGGAATTGGCAGACGCGCTAGGTTCAGGTCCTAGTCGGGTATAACCCGGTGGAGGTTCGAGTCCTCTCCTGGGCACCAAATTGATTTCGAAATCGGTCGCGGTCTTCTGGCTCGCGGCCTTTTTCCTTTTATAGTCCCCGATCGGACGCAACGCTTCACTCAGATGGCTGCGTCGGTTTTCCGGAACTTGGGCAGCGAAGCGAAAGGCGAGGCGAAAGGCGAGGCGAAAGGCGAGGCGAAAGGCGAGGCGATGGCACACGTCGTCCTTCTCGGAGACTCGATCTTCGACAACAAAGCGTACGTCGGCGCGGACGAACCCGCGGTCATCGATCAAGTACGCGCGGCCCTCGGCGAGGGTTCCGAGGCAACTCTGCTCGCCATCGACGGTGACGTCGACGCGGGAGTCTCGGACCAGCTCGAGTCCCTGCCTGCGGACGCGACCCACCTCGAGTCCCTGCCTGCGGACGCGACCCACCTCGTGCTCAGCGTCGGGGGAAATGACGCGCTCGGGAATATCGACCTTCTCAAGATGCCGGCCGGGAAGATCAGCTCTGCGCTGCGAATCGTTGGCGAGGCCGCGAAGCTCTTCGAAAACGCCTACGACGTGATCGTACGCGTTGCCGTGAGCCGTGGCCTGCCGCTCATCGACCGGCGTCTCGTCTTCGATCGGGAGGACGACTACGCCAATCCGATCGAGCCCTCGGCCGTCGGCGGCGCGAAGATCGCGGAGCGGATCCACCGAGTGCTGCTCGAGACCGATTTCTCGATTTCCTGCTCGACCGTCTACGCGTAGCGAGCTTAGCGGCCCGTTGAAGAAGCCGATTCGGCATCCGAGCGGCTGATTCGTTCGAGCTCTTCGTCCGCGGCGACGCCAACGCGAGTGGCGTCCTCGACATCTCCGACAGCATCGCCGTCCTCACATACCTCTTCACGGGCGGCGACGAGCCGACGTGCCTCGACGCTGCCGACACGGACGACAACGGCAAGCTCGAGATCACCGACGGTCACCTGATCAACGTCTTCCTCTTCCTCGGCAGTACCCCACCTCCAGCGCCGACGCCCGCCTCCAGCGCCGACGCCCGCCTCCAGCGCCGACGCCCGCCTCCGGTGGCACGTGCGCGCGCGATCCGTCAGAAGACGATCTCGGCTGCGTTTCGTTCGAGCCCCGTCTCCGACGTCCCCTCCGAAACTCGTCATAAGCCCTGGCCTGCACGCCTCTTTCGTTGCGTCTTGCTCACCTCTTGAACGCACCTCGCCCTCGGTATTACGATACCTGCCTTCCCCTCAAAGATTAGCGAGAACGCAAGGAGTCTTCCATGAGCGTCCCCAGCGTGATGAAAGCCCAGGTATTCTACGAAGCCGAGAAGATGGCGCTCGAAGAGATCGCAGTCCCCGACCTCGCGCCTGAGGAAGTTCTCGTCAAGGTGCACGCGACGGGCATCTGCGGCTCGGATGTCGCCTACTTCTTCGGCAAGAGCTCGCTCGGTACGGAGAGCGGCAAGGGCCCGCTCGTCCTCGGTCACGAGCTGTCGGGCACCGTGGCCGCGATAGGTGACGTCGCTGCGGAGAAGGGCGGCTTCGCAATCGGCCAGAAGGTCGTCGTCAACCCCGTGCAGTCGGACGTCGACTCGCCCTGGACACAGAAGGGCCTCTCGAACGTCGACCTCGGCACAGTCACGGGCGTCTCGGTCAACGGTGGCTTCGCCGAGTACACCAAGTCGCACTGGTTCTGGACCGTCCCCGTGCCCGAAGACATGGACCTCGACAAGGCGGCGGCCACCGAGCCCCTCGCCTGCGGTCTCTACGCGATTCGCAACGCCAACATTCAAGAGGGCCAATTCGTCACGGTCTTCGGTCCCGGACCGATCGGCCTCATGATGATCCAGATGGCGAAGGTCTACGGCGCCGGCAAGGTCGCGCTCGTCGGTACGCGCGACGATCGCCTCAACGTCGGTAAGGAGCTCGGCGCGGACCTCGTCATCAACACGCGCGACGAAAGCTCGCCGAACTACGTCGCAGACCTCGCGACGTTCATCCAGGACAACAACGGCGGCGAGCTCTCGGACCGCACGATCCTCGCGACGAGCGCGATCCCCGCGATCGAGCTCGGCACGGCGATCTCGGGCAAGGCGTCGACCGTCGTCATATTCGGTCTCCCGGGCGACAACGACGTCCACAGCTTCAACGCGATCGAGTGCATGCTCAAGGACCTCACCGTCCGCTACTCGTGGCTCGCGCCGGACACGTGGCCCGAAGCCGTCGAGCTGCTCCACTCGGGCAAGGTCAACGTCGGCCCGATCCAGAGCTTCCCGTTCGCCATCGAGGACCTCGGCGAGTCGATCGCCAAGGTCTCGAGTCGCCAGGACAACGCGATCAAGCCGTTTATGCGGATTGGTTAAAGGGGGCTTTCGGGAAGTCCCCTCTCGATCGCTTCGCGATCGATTCATCCCAACCAGCAGGGCCACTCACGTAACGGCCGTCGCGAGCGAACCGAACAAACGAGAAATACAAATCGAGGAGATTTGTCGACGGCCCGAGCCTCGTGCTCGGGTCGTTCTTTTTTGGGGGTGACGACCCGGCGACCGCACCAGATACTCGGGAGAGTCTCTGGTAGGGTAAAACGGCCATGCTGGACCGATACGCCAGACGGGCGGGGGCTCTCGTTCTCTGCATCCTGGCGATCGCGTCCGCTCGCATGGTCGACGCACAGATCTGCCAAGACTGCCTCGCTGCAGATCTCGACCCGAGCGGCACTCCAGTCGTCGGTCACTTGACGGACGACGACTGCTCGCTCGGAAACAGCACGCGCTTCGATCCCTGGGCGCTCCACCTCGACGAAGCGGCGGAGATCACCGTGAACTTGCGATCGAGCGACTTCGACACCTTTCTCATCCTCGTCGACGAGAACTGCGAGACGATCGCCGGCAACGACAACTGCGTGACGGACGAGCCGCCCGGCTCGGACTCTTGCTTCGTCGCGGATCTCGCCGCGGGTGACGACTTCGTCCTCGCGAACTCGTTCGAGCGAGACACCTTCGGCGAGTACGAGATCAGTGCCACCTCCGCCCCCATCACGACCTGCGAAGACAGCCTCGACGGTGCGGTCGAATGCGACTCGCACGACTTCAACGACGAGTGCGGCCCGGGCGAAAACCCGGGCTCGTGCCTCGAGCTCGATCTTCCCGCGGGCGAGTACTTCATCGGCGTCAACGCGTACTCGGCGGGAGAGTCTGGGGGACTATAGATATCGTCGTCACTCGCGATCGTTGCGGCTCGGGAGGTGGCCAAGTTCCGGGAGACTGTAACCAGGATGGCGAGCTCGACGTCTCCGATGGCGTCTGCCTCGCCGGGCACCTCTTCCTCGGACGCCCCGCCGAGCTCGCGTGCGGCGACGGCTCACTTCGAGCGCCGGGCAACCTCACCGCGCTCGACTTCAACGGCGACTCCGGCATCGACCTCTCCGACGTCGTCGCCGCGATGAACCACCTCTTCGGCGGTGGCCCGTCGCACACGCTCGGCACGAACTGCCTCCCGCTCGAAGAGTGCCCCGAGACCTGTTCTGCGCGGAACTAGGCGCTCTTCCCCGCGCTTGATGGGCTGCTCCCCCCTTGCTAAGGTAATCCGCTTGCCTTCTCGTCCCGGCAACCGGCGGAGCTCCTCCGTGCGATCGCCGGCCCCCCCACCCGCAAGACCTGAAACCACCGAGCCACGAGCTGGAGGCGGCGGATGACCGACTACAAGGCCGCGCTGCACAACTTCAATCCTACCAAGGACTTCTTCGTCGGGATCGACTCCGACGGCTGCGCGTTCGACAGCATGGAGCTCAAGCACAAGGAGTGCTTCTGCCCCAACTACATCAACTACTTCGGGCTCCAGGCGGTCTCGAAGATGGCCCGCGAGTGCTGGGATTTCGTCAATCTCTACTCGCGCACGCGCGGCTGCAACCGCTTCCTCGCGCTCATCGGCGCCCTCGATCAGCTCCGCGCCCGTCCCGAGGTCGCGCGGCGCGGCGTCGAGGTTCCGAAGCTCGACAAGCTCGAGGCGTTCAACGCTTCGGGCAATCCGCTCTCGAACCCGGCGCTCGAGGAGTCCCTCGCGTCGAATCGGGACGAGCAGATGAAGCTCATCCTCGATTGGAGCCTCCACGTCAACCGCGACGTCAAGCGCTTCGTCCACGGCGTCGCGCCCTTCCCGGGCCTTCGCGAGTGCCTCGAGAAGTTCGCTCCGAAGGCCGATCAGATGGTCGTCTCCGCGACGCCCGTCGAGGCGTTGACGCAGGAGTGGCAGGAGCACGACATCGAAAAGTACGTCGCGCTCATCGCGGGCCAGGAGGTCGGGTCGAAGAAGGAGACCCTCGCCGCGGCGGCTCCGCACTACGAAAAAGATCACATGTTGATGATCGGCGACGCCCCGGGCGATCGGGCCGCCGCACAGGCGAACGACGCCCTCTTCTTCCCCATCACTCCTGGACATGAAGAGGAGTGTTGGGAGGAGCTTCTCACCAATGGCATCGACCGGTTCTTCGCGGGAACCTACGCGGGAGCCTACGAAGAGGAACGAACGGAGAAGTTCCTCGAAAAGCTGCCCGAGTCGCCCCCCTGGAAGTAAACGACCGAGATCCTCTAAAGAGAAACGACGTAAACATGAGCGAATCTCCTTGTGACATCGGCCTGATCGGCCTCGCCGTCATGGGCAAGAACCTGGTCCTCAACATGGAGGATCACGGCTACAGCGTCGCCGTCTTCAATCGCACGACGGCGCGCGTCGACGAGTTCATCGCCGAGAACCCCGGGCGCAAGCTCGTCGGTACGCACAGCATCGAAGAGCTGTGCAAGAACCTGAAGCGCCCGCGCAAGATCGTTTTGCTCGTCAAGGCCGGCCAACCGGTCGACGACTTCATCGAGATGATCATCCCGCACCTCGAGCCGGACGACATCATCATCGACGCCGGGAACTCGCACTTCCCCGACACGATCCGTCGAACGGCCGACATCGAGACGCGCGGCTACCGATTCATCGGAACGGGCGTCTCGGGCGGCGAGGAAGGCGCTCGCTTCGGACCGAGCATCATGCCCGGCGGCTCGATCAGCGCGTGGCCCCAGGTCAAAGACGTCTTCCAAGCGATCTCCGCGAAGGTCGGCGACAACGAGGCGTGCTGCGAGTGGGTCGGCAACGACGGTGCCGGTCACTACGTCAAGATGGTGCACAACGGCATCGAGTACGGCGACATGCAGCTGATCTGCGAAGCGTACTTCCTGATGAAGGAGTCGCTCGGCATGTCGGCGAAGGAGATGTATGAAGTCTTCGCCCGCTGGAACGAAGGCAAGCTTTCGAGCTACCTGATCGAGATCACCCGAGACATTCTCGCGATCAACGACGAGAAGACAGGCAACCCGCTCGTCGAGATGATCCTCGACACGGCCGGCCAGAAGGGTACGGGCCGCTGGACCTCCGCGTCGGCGATCGACCTCGGCGTCCCCGCTCCGACGATCGTCGAGGCGGTCCTCGCGCGCGCCATCTCGGCGCAGAAGGACGAGCGCGTCAACGCGTCGAAGGCGCTCGAAGGCCCCTCGAGCACGCAGTACGACGGCGATCGCGAAAAGCTCATCGACGCGATCGAGAACGCGCTCTACTGCTCGAAGATCTGCTCGTATGCGCAGGGCTACGCGCTCATTCAAGCTGCTGCGGACGAGTACAAGTGGGATCTCGACTACGGCAGCATCGCGCTCATGTGGCGCGGCGGCTGCATCATTCGCGCCGTCTTTCTCGAAGACATCCGCGACGCCTTCGCGAAGAACCCGAAGCTCGAGAACCTCCTCCTCGATCCTTTCTTCAAAGACGCGGTGCACGCCAACCAGTCAGCGTGGCGCGAGGTCGTCTCGGAAGCGATCAAGCTCGGCATCCCGACGCCGGCGTTCAGCTCGGCTCTCGCGTACTACGACAGCTACCGTCGCGACGTCTTGCCGGCGAATCTTCTGCAGGCGCAGCGCGATTACTTCGGCTCGCACACGTACATACGCATCGACGACCTCGAGGGGGGTCCCGTGCACACGGACTGGGTCGGCATCACGAAGGCGAAGCGCGGCGAGTAAATATCTCGCCCGATAGATAGCTCGACCGTCATCGTTCAGCAGCCTGTTGAAGAAGTGCTTGGAGTGGTCAAGCGAGACGATTCGACTTCTTCAACGGGCTGTTAGCACGATCCGTCACGTCGGGGCGACCTCCAGCCGGCGCCAACAATCGCGTCTTTCCCCGAGATCCCCATGAAAAAAGGAACGACGTCGCGTACTCCTTTTCTTCTCAGTCGACCAAGAAAGAGAAGTGAGGAGACACATGTCGAACCCGGCGAAGATCGCAGTAGGCAACGCATCATCCGGCAACGGGGATTCGGGGAATCTCGGCCCTTTCGATCGTGACGCCCTGAAGAAGGAGATTCGGCTTCACGTCGAGGACCTCCTGAGGGACCTCGACAGCCCGAGGGACCTCGACAGCCCGAGCGACCTCGACAGCCCGAGGGACCTCGACAGCTCGAGCGACCGTCGAGAGTTTCACGATGTCGATGTCGAAGTCGTCCGCAAGGTGCTTGTTGTCGGGCGCCTTCTTCTCGAGTACTTCCTCGCCAGTCGACACGAGAACGCCGCTCCTACTGTCGACGGCTACCGCAAGCCGGGATTCCGCAGGCGTGGCACGAGATCCAGAACCCTGAAGACCTTCTTCGGAGAGGTGGAGCTCCGTCGCGCATATCTTCGAAAACGCAAAGCTGGACCCGGCCTCTTCCCTCTGGATATCCAACTCGGGCTCGTCGGTAACTCCTTCAGCCTTCTCGTCGTTGCACTCACTACGCGACTGTCGACGCTGCTTCCATTCGACGACGTCACCGGGGTCGCGAGGGGCACCGGGGTCGCGAGGGGCACCGGGGTCGCGAGGGGCGACAGCGACGCGGCAATACGTCTGGAAAGCCGGGTCCTGCCTCTACAAGGAGGGCAGCGAAGAGCTGCAGAGTGGTACGAGAAGAGGAAGGAGATCCTGTACGAGGGGAAAGCCGAGGATCTCGTGGAGGGGCTCGAGAAAGCCTACGAAGAGCTTCCACGTCGTGGCCAAGCGCTTCGACTACGGAAGCATGCGGTGGATCCGCGAACGAGGCGAACCGTTGCTTCAGCTCCGTTGCATCCAGGTCAACGGCGACCGGGTTGACTTCCTTGGATACGTCCGTCGAAGCTTGGTCGAGAAGGCAAGACTCGAACTCGAGGCGCCAACGCTACGATGCTCGCAACCGCTTCCGACCGTTACGAAAGGCTTCATAGCGTGCACCGGAATCATCTGGCCCCCTTCTTCTTCGCCTTCTTGCGGCCGCCCTTGGCAGCACTACCGGCGTTCTTCTTCAAAATGAAGCCGCCCTCGGTTCTCACGATATCAGAATCCTGATTCGCCGTATTGTAGACGGCGGTGTAGAACGAATGAGGGGTCGCAGTCGTTTGATATCCTTCTTTGAGCACCTTGTCGCGCAAGACACCGGCACCGATCGGTTTCTTCGTCTTTTCGAGGATCTCGACGATGGTTTGACGCAAAGTCTTGCCGCGTCGCGGACGACGCGCGGCGCTGCTGATGACGGCGCCGCCCGTGCTCTCCCCTGCCTGGACTCTCAGAATCTCCTCGCAGAGCTCCTTGAGCCGCGAGTTGCGTTCGATAGCGTCCTCGAGTGAATCAATGACCGAACTGAGCTTTTCGGCACTGATGGTTACGTTCTGAACCGAAACCTTCATGGGTCTCCTTCCTTAGAAACGCGGTTTGGCGCTCCTCGACCACTTCGTTAGTCAAAGATTGCCGGCTCTCCTCAGCTCCCGCGTTGCTCCTGAAGACTCGAGTCGCTTAGCAACTCATCGCCTTCGCACGCTGTTGAAATCGGATTGCGCGGCCCTCAGCCGCACACCTAATTAATTACCGAATCCTATCCACCGATACCGATTCGGGGATGGCCTGTCGCGCGCCCTCAGGCCCTCCCACCGAGGCCCAATGTTATAACAGCAGAATGCAGACCCGACAAGACGCGAAAGGCCAGGTGACAGTGATAAATCGAAATCAAAGATCCATTTCCCCCAGATGGAGCGCGGAGGGCGGCCAGTGCATAGAGCAATCAACATCCCAGGCCGACAGGAACTCCAGAGGTAACCCCAAAAAGGGAGCAGAGACGGCTCTCATGCCCTCCCTGCTGCCCTTCGCGGGAATCACCACCAGAGTGCGAGGCGAGGCCTGTTCGAAAATCGATCAGGCAGAGGCGCCGGACTGTGCAGAATCTGCACAACAGCGGCGAGCACGGCCCCGGGGCGTATCGTCGAGCACTCACCCGAGAGG
>CAYZGY010000113.1:0-14343 GCA_964478085.1 uncultured Planctomycetia bacterium | reverse complement strand
GTGTCGATGTCGCGAATCACGGGAACGAGCAGGCCACCCGGCGTGTCGACCGCGATTCCGATGTGGAAGTACTTCTTGCGGATGATCTGGCCCGCGCCGACGTCGATGCTCGAGTTGAACTGCGGGAACTTCTGGAGAGCCGCGACGACCGCCTTGAGCGCGAGCACGGTCATCGTGATCTTGCCGCGCCCCTCGTCGGCCGCTTGCCGGCTCGACTGGTAACGCTTGCGCGCCGCCTCGAGCTCGGTGATGTCGGCATGATCGAACTGCGTGACGTGAGGAATCGTCCGCCACGCGACGCTCATCGCCTCCGAGGTCGCCTTGCGGATTCCCTTGAGCGGCTCGTACTCGACCTCGCCCCACTGGATGAAGTCGGGGAGCTCGACGGGAGCGCCGGCACCACCGCCCGATCGGACGGACTCGGAGAGGCGACGGACGAACTCTTTGACGTCGTCGCGCGAGATGCGTCCCGACGGGCCGCTTCCCGGCACCTGATGAAGATCGACGCCGAGCTCGCGCGCGAGCCGGCGTGTCGCAGGGCCGGCGGGAGCCGGGGCTCGACCGTCACCGTTCGAGGACGGCTCGACGATGGGCGCCACAGGCACGACCGGGGCCGCTCTCGCTACAGGAGCGCTCTCGACACGCGGCTCCGGATTCGTGGCCCGCTCTGCAACGGCCGTAGCAGTCGGCGCAGCCGTTTCAACGGCGGTCGCAGACTCCGTCGCGTCGCTCGTACCGTTCGAGTCCGGACTCGCGGCAGCTCCACCACCGCCCGAGTCCGCAGACCCGGACGATCCGGCAAGCTCCTCGAGGGTCAATACGAGATCGCCGATCTTGATCGAGTCGCCTTCGGAGACGTGCACGGTGACGACCTTGCCACCGAACGGGCACGGAAGCTCGACCGTCGCTTTGTCGGTCTCGAGCTCGAGAACGTTCTGCTCCGGCTGAATCTCATCGCCGGGAGCGACGAGGACCGCGACAACGTCGCCGCCCTCCATGTTCTCGCCGAGATCAGGGACTTTGAATTCTTGGCTCATACTTTCGAATAGGGTCGCTCGATGAACTCGAAACCTTAGGCGATCACCGGGTCGATCTTCGAAGGATCGATACCGAGCTCCTTGACCGCCTTCTTGACCACGTCGGCCTTGACCTTGCCCGCGTCGCGCAAGGCCGTGAGGGTCGTGAGCGTGACGCACTCCGAGTCGATCTCGAAGTGACGACGCAGATTCTCGCGCGACTCGCTGCGACCGAAGCCATCCGTACCGAGCGTGTAGAGTCCGCCCGGAATCCACGGACCGATCTGATCGGGGACGAGCTTCATGTAATCGGAGACCGCGATGAACGGGCCTTCGACATCCTTGAGCGTGTCCCACAGGAAACAGCTGCGCGCCTTCTTCCCCGGATGGAGACGGTTCCAACGCTGCGCCTCGAGCGCGCCGAATCGCAGACGCTTGTAGCTCGTGACGCTCCAGACGTCCGACGAGACGCCGTACTTCTCGGCGAGCACTTCCTGCGCCTTGAGGGCCTCGCGCAAGATCGTGCCGCTTCCGAAGAGCTGGACGCGACCGACCGAGTCCTCGGCCTCGACGCTGCGGAACTTGTACATGCCGTTGAGGATTCCCTGACGGATCTCCTCCTTGGCCTCGGGCGTATCGCCCGGCATGTCGGGCTGCTCGTAGTTCTCGTTGTAGAGCGTGATGTAGTAGAAGACGTCTTCCTGGTCTCGGTACATCCGCTTGATGCCGTCCTGGATGATCGCGGCCACCTCGTAACCGAACGCCGGATCGTACGCGCGCAAGTTCGGCACGGTCGTCGCGAGGAGAAGACTGTGGCCGTCCTGGTGCTGCAGCCCCTCGCCGTTGAGCGTCGTTCGACCGGCCGTTCCGCCGAGCAGGAAGCCCTTCGTACGCTGGTCGGCCGCCGCCCAGATCTGATCCCCGATGCGCTGGAAGCCGAACATCGAGTAGTAGATGAAGAACGGGATCGTGTTGACGGAGTGCGTCGAGTAAGCCGTTCCAGCGGCGATGAACGAAGCGATCGAACCGGCTTCGCAGATACCTTCCTCGAGAATCTGCCCGTCCTTCGCTTCCTTGTAGTAGAGGAGCGTGTCCGAATCGACCGGCTCGTAACGCTGGCCGCAGTGACTGTAGATTCCACACTGACGGAAGAGCGCCTCCATTCCGAAGGTGCGCGCCTCGTCGGGGATGATCGGCACGAGAAGCTTGCCGAGCGTCTTGTCCTTGAGGAGCTTTCCGAGCATGCGGACGAATGCCATCGTCGTCGAGATCTCGCGTCCGCCGCTACCGAGGAAGAACTCCTTGAAGTCCTCGACGCTCGGAGCGTCGAGCGGCGCGACGTCGACGCGACGCATCGGTGCATCACCTCCGAGAGCCTCGCGACGCTCGCGCAGGTAGCGCAACTCGGGGCTGTCCTCGGCAGGAACGTAGAACGGAGCGTCGGCGACGTCCTCGTCGTCGATCGGAATTCCGAAGCGCGAGCGGAACTCGCGCAGCTCATCCTCGTTGAGCTTCTTCTGCTGGTGCGTGATGTTGCGGCCTTCGCCCGCCTCGCCGAGGCCGTAACCCTTCGTCGTCTTCGCGAGGATGACGGTCGGGGATCCCGTGTTGTCGCACGCGGCCTTGTACGCGGCGTAGACCTTCTCGGGGTCGTGGCCGCCGCGACGCATGCGGCGGATCTCGTCGTCCGAGATGTGCTTGGCGAGCTCGAGGAGCTTCTCGGAGACGCCGAAGAACTCCTTGCGCGTCTCGGCACCGTCCTGCACGGAGAAGCGCTGGTAGTCGCCGTCGATGACCTCTTCCATCCGACGGACGAGCTCGCCCTCGGTGTCCTTCGCGAGGAGCGGATCCCAGTCGCTTCCCCAGACGACCTTGATGACGTTCCAGCCGGCGCCACGGAACGCGCGCTCGAGCTCCTGGATGATCTTGTGGTTGCCGCGCACCGGACCGTCGAGGCGCTGTAGGTTGCAGTTGCAGACGAAGATCAGGTTGTCGAGCTTCTCGCGCGCCGCGAGGGTGATCGCGCCCAGCGTCTCGGGCTCGTCGGTCTCACCGTCTCCGATGAAGCACCAGACTCGCGAGTTCTCCGTGTCGACGAGGCCGCGGTCGTGGAGGTAGCGATTGAAGCGCGCCTGGTAGATCGCGCCGATCGGTCCGAGACCCATCGAGACGGTCGGGAAGCACCAGAAGTCGGGCATCAGCCAGGGGTGCGGGTAGGAGCTGAGTCCCCCGCCCTCGGCGAGCTCGCGACGGAAGTTGTTGAGCTGCTCCATCGAGAGCCGTCCCTCGAGAAACGCGCGCGCGTAGATTCCCGGCGAGGCGTGTCCCTGGACGTAGAGCTGATCCCCCGAGTCGCCGGCCGAGCGGCCGCGGAAGAAGTGGTTGAAGCCGATCTCGTAGAGCGTCGCTGCGGAGGCGAAGGTCGAGATGTGGCCTCCGATTCCGGCGCTCTCACGGTTGGCACGGACGACCATCGCCATCGCGTTCCAGCGGACGATACTCTTGAGCCGACGCTCGATCTCGCGGCTGCCCGGGAACCGGGGCTCGTCCTCGGGGAGGATCGTATTGACGTACGGCGTGTTCGCGGAGAAGGGCAGACCGGCGCCGTACTTGTAAGCTCGCGCTCGGAGCGCTCCGAGGAGATAGCGGACGCGTTCGGGGCCGTGGCGCTGGAGAACGTCCTCGAGGGACTCGAGCCATTCGGCGGTCTCTTCGGGGTCGATGTCGACCACGGACTCCACATCCTCACGTTTCGGCATCAACATGCGATATCGATCTTCCCGCGTCGCGGGAGCTCACCCAATCTGGTTGTCGGGGTTCGTCTTCGGGGGCTCGGAGAGATTACTGGCGGGCGAACGCCGAAGGACGCACGAACACGCCACGAAGCACCCGGTTCCGGGCCCGACACGAAAACGCAATATCATAGCCGGGGAGGACGTTCAGTACCAGTCAGGGCTCCGTCCCAAGACGGATCCTCGAGCTCCCCGAAGTTCGTCTGATGTATCGACTCCAAGCACATCTTAACCGTTCTCTTTTCGAAACTTACACCGATCTGACGAACGTCCGGCAAACTCGCGGATTATCGGGCTGCGCCGTCTCGCCGCACCCGTGGAAGCTCGAAGGGCGGCCGGCTCGGCCAATTGCCTCGTTTTTCCTCAACTCTGTGGGATTCGAAACCGATATCACTGGCAACCGAGCCGGTCCTGGACCCGGTGAGCCTCACCGCGGCGGGAACGGTTCCTCAGGAAGCTTTCACCAAGGGCCAAGCTGGCGTTTCCCCTCTCCGCCAGGGCGGCCCTCTTTTTTGTGGGCTCACCCCGCGCCGGTTTCCGACTCGAGCGATACAATGGATCGGAGAATCCCGCTTTTCCGCCATCCACGCCTGCGATGCGACGCTCCTGTCTCCCCAGCCTGCCACCAACCGGGACGTCCGGTCCCGAGCCGCGGTTCCTCCGACGCGTGTTCGACACCGCAATCCGGGTCGCGCTCAGACCGAGGTACGCTCTCAGCTCAGTACTCGGCGTCGCGCTGATCGCGCTCGGCGGACTGGTCGCTTTGGGTGGACTGGCCGGCTGCGACACGACCGTCTCCCTCGTTTCCGGGGGTGGTGACCGCACGAAGATCCGCTTCCAGGTCGAGGTCGTCGAGCCGGCTGCCGGCGCTGTCGAGGTCGGACCACGCTTCGTGCTGCGGATTCGCGTCTCCCGACCGATCGACCGATCTCGGCTTCCTGCGCGCCCGGTCGCGCTCGTCCGCAGCGCCGACGATGTGGTCCTCACGGGACGCTCGACCTTCGAGCCCGCCGTCGGCGAGCCGGGTGACGCCCTCGAAGACCTCGTCGACCGCGTGATCGTCTGGTCTCCCGATGCCCCGATCGCGCCGGGCCCGGTCTACCGCCTCGAGATCTCTCCCGACCTCGTCAGCGTCGACGGGGACGCGATCGAGCTCGATGATGCAGTCGTCGAGTACGCGAGCTTCGCCACGCCCCCGACGCTCGCTGGCTCGGTCCGGGCTACGGCCACGTCGAGCGCCTCGATCGAGGTCGACTGGGACGCCGGAAGCGACGACGAGACCCCCGAAGCGGCGCTGACCTACGAGGTCTTCACGGCGCTCGCAGGCGAGAGCTTCGACCTCGACCGCGCGGCCGCCGCGACGGCTCCGGGAGTCTTGCGCACGCTGTTGACGGGGCTCGCCCCGGGCACCGAGTATCGGATCGTCGTCCGCGCCCTCGATGCCGTCGGCAATCCGAGCGCGCTGACGGCCGAGGTCACGGCGATGACCGACCAGATCATCGACCTCGACCCGCCGGCCTTCGATGGAGTCGCGACGCTCGAAGCGGCCTCACCGACCGCGCTGCGGGTGAAGTGGTCCGCGGCCGTCGACGACGTCGACGCACCCGAGCTGATCCGCTACAACGCCTATCTGGCCGTCGACGAAGGCGGCCAGGATTTCGGCGGACCGTGTCTCAACGATCCGGGCACGCTCTGTCGTACGAGCCCGGCCGGTGCGACCGAGTTAGAAATCGACGAGCTCGATCCCGACGCGAGCTACTTCGTCGTCGTCCGCGCGATCGACACCTCGGGCAACGAGTCGACGAATACCGAAGAGCTCGGCGTCGTCACCCCCGTCAGCTTCGCTCGACAGATTCTTCCGATGATGACGCATCCGGTCCGCGGCTGTACGATCGGTATCGGCTGCCACGACGGTCCGTCGCCGCGCGACGAATTGAGCCTCGATTCGTACGAAGGCTTGATGCGCGGAGGGATTTCGCAGAGAACCCAGGTACGCCCCCCCGTCATCGTGCCGGGAGAAGAGATCAGTGATGAGATGCAGAGCCACTTCTTGTGGCGATGCGACACCACCAACGTGCACTTCGAAGGACCGGTGATGCCGCTCGGCCGTGCGCCGTGGTCGGCGGATCAGCTCGGAACGCTCAAGCGCTGGATCTTCCAGGGAGCACTCGATAATTGACGGACTCGAGGAGACGGTAACTCGAGAAAACGATGGGAACGGATCCGATGGGGAGCGATGGGAACGCCGATACTTGGGACGAGCAAGAAGGAGGCCCGGAAGGCGGCGCAGAGCTCCTTCACGCCGGAGCGATCCCCTTTCGTCGCGGCGACGAAGGCTGGGAGTTCCTGCTCGTCACGTCGAAGAAGGGGAATTGGATCTTCCCCAAGGGCCTCGTCGAATACGGTGATTCGGTCGAGGACACGGCGCTCCGCGAGTGCCAAGAGGAAGCCGGCGTGCGCGGCAAGCTGCTCCCGGATGAGATCGGCACCTACGCCGATCGCAAGTGGCAGCATCCCTGCAAGGTCCTGATGTACCTCCTCGCCTACGAGGGCGATGTGCCTTGGGATGAGAGTGACATTCGGCGTCGCCGTTGGTGCAATCTCGAGATCGCTCTCAGCCAGCTCAACAAGCAGGATCTCAAAGACATCCTGCTGCGAGCCGCCGGTCGCATAGAGAAGCTCGATGCCGACCAGCAGCTTTAGCCGCCGATCGCCGCCGCGCCGCCCATCGACGGCAGCATGCGCGTGAACGAGATCAGGCCACGCTTGACCGACGCGCTGCGGTAGGTGATACGCTCGACACCGAGCGTCGAGAACATGCCTTCGACGGCGAGAAGGCCGGGAAGAAGCAGCTTGCGACGGTGGGCTTGGAGCTCGCTCCAGACCTGCCCGTGGATCTCGCGTTGGATGAGCGCGCGGATATGGTCGAGGCAGAACGAATCGCTCTCGGCACAATGGACGATCGCTCGGACCGTTCCGCCCGTCCCGACGAGATCGGGGTACTGCGGCATCTCGCCCACGAGGTTTTCGCGCAGCGTGTCCTCGACGATGCGTCTCCCCTCGCGCACGTACTCGAAGAGGTCGCGCGTCCGCCGAAGAAGACAGTGGAGCCGGATCGCGCCGATCGGGACGCTCGTCTTGCGCGTCGAAGCGGAGCTCAGGTACTCGATGATCTCGTTGCTACCGCCGCCGAGGTCGAAGAGCGCCGTCGGGAAGGCCTCGACCATCTCGCGGAAGCCCGTCTCGAGGAGAAACGCCTCGATACCGCCCTCGATGACGTGGATCCGCAGATTGAGCTCGTCCCAGAGGATCTGCTGGAAGAGCTCCGCGTTCTGAGCCTCGCGGAGAGCCGCCGTTCCGACGGCGGGGATCGTGGCGAAGTCGACGTCGGGAAACTCATCGCGGAACTGCTGCAGCGTCGAGACGCAGAGGCTGATCGTCCCGGGGCTGATGCGGTCGTGCTCGAAGACGTCGTAGCCGAGATTCCAGGGAATCTTGCGGTCACGCTCGACGTCGGCGTCGCCTTCGCCGCCCGAATAGACGGCGTACAGCTTGATCGAGGTCGATCCGAGCTCGAGGTAGACACTCTTCGGCGAGGAGCCGGTATAATCGTCCATAAGAAACACTTCGAGGAATCCCTGCCCGGGTAGACGATTCATCCGGAAGGAACCGGCACGGGCTGGCTGCCCGAACCGGGGTACTGTTCCGGAAAACCTTCTACTCTCGAGACTTGAGAACTTCGCCCGCGGCAACGAGTCCGGGGGCGAGCGTGAAGCACCAGGTGTGGTCTGACCAAGCCATCAGACCACCCGATTCTGAGCCGGGCTCATGTGATCCCGGTGAATCTATGGTGAATTCTGAATGAACGTCGCCCGATCGGCAAATCGACGAGCTCTCGCGGGAGTCCTGAGCACGATCTTAGTGCTGGGAGCGCTGCCGCTTACGTCGTGTCAGCGAGTTCCTGAGGACGACCGTCCCGCTCGCATCGATGCCGTTCGCGGGGACCACCAGAGTGACGTTCCCGGAAAGATCCTCGCCGAGCCCCTCGTCGTCCAGCTACTCGGTCAGCGCAGCCGCGATGTTTTCGGGCGTAAGGGGCCGAGACTCCCCGTCCGGCGCGCACCGGTCGTGTTCGAGGTCGAAGGCGTCAGTCAGCAAGACGCCGAGAAGGAGTACGCGGAGGGCGAGCTGCCGCCCTACCCGACACTGATCGATCCGACGACCGGAAAGCCGGGCCCGGTGCGCCACCGACTCGAGGTGATTACGGACGACTCGGGGCAGGCGGCCGTCGACATCCAGCTCGGCACGCAGAACGGCGACTGGCGCATCGAGGCGTCCGCGTTCCGGGGCGAGAAGAAGAAGCCTATCAAAGAGCACTTCCGTGTCGCTTCGGGCGTCCAGAAGCTGACCGACAACCTCGAAGCCGGAGTCGGCAAGACGGTCGAGCTCAAGCTCCGCCTCGTCGAGCGCGACGAGAACGGTGATCTCGCCCCACTCGACAAGCGCGTCGTGCTCTTTCGCCTCGTCAGCGAGCCTCGAGGGCAAAGCGAGAGAGCCGAGCTCGACAACCGCAAGGCGGACACGGACTCGGACGGCATCCGAAAGGGGCTCGACCTGACCCTCGGCGATCGCTCCGGAACCTACCGTGTCCTTGCCGAGATCGAGCCGGGGAGCGACGCCGACGGAGACGACGCCCCGATTCGCGGCGTCGTATTCACCGTCAAGGCGATCGATTGGATGCGACTGGCTCTCGCGTTCTGCTCCGGCGCGCTACTCTTCCTCGTCGGCGTGCGTGTGCTCGCGAACGGGTTCCTCATCGTGCTCAGCCCGCGCATCCCGCTCGTGACGGGACCGCTCGCGACGAATCGCCTTCTCGGATACTTCGGCGGCGTGCTCTCGGGCGCGGCGTTTCAGTCGGCCTCGACGGTCTCGTCGTACCTGACGAGCTTCACGAACGGCGGTCTGCTCACCGCGCGCGGCGCGCTGGGCCTGCTTCTCGGAGCATCCCTCGGCGCCTCGCTCCTGCCGCAGGCGCTCGCGCTCGATCTCGACTTCCTCGTCGCCCCGCTCCTCGGTCTCGGGCTCCTCTTCCTCCTCTTCCGTCGCAGCTCCGGACTGAGCCATTGGGCCGGTGTCTGCCTCGGCGCGGGACTCGTCATCGCGAGCTGGACGATCCTCGGCGACGCGATGGACCTCCTCGCTCTCAGCGATCGATTCCGTGAAGAGGTCCTGCCGACGCAAGCCGATCTCGCGACGGGCTACGGGGCGATGCTCCAATCCTTCGGAATCTACCTTCTCGTCGCCATCGTCCTCGGCTTCCTGCTGCGGACCTCCAATCTCATCGTGATCCTGTCGATTCTCTTGGCCGAACATGGCGTGATTCTCCCGGTGATCGCGGTTCCGCTCATCATCGGGTCGAACCTGGGCTCGGGCATCAACAGCCTCCTTCGCGCCAGCTTCAAGATTCGCGAGGCCCGGCGCGTCGGCTTGCTCGCTCTCATCGTCAACGCCGTCGGTGCCTTCGTCTTCGTCGTGCTCTCGCTGATTCCGCTCGACGGATCGCCACTCGCCCTCTGGGTCGTCGAGCTGGCGACGCCGGGACCGCTCTTCCACCCGCTGCCCGAGAATCTCGATCACCACCTCGCGATGCTGCACACGCTGCTCAATCTGACGGGCGGCCTGCTCGTGCTCGTCGCTTCGCCGTGGATCCTCGCGTGGACGGAGAAGCTCCTCCCCGTCAGCAAGTCGACCGAAGACGTCAAGCCCTTCCGCCTCGACGAGAACTTGATCTCCGTGCCGAGTCTCGCGCTGCGGCAGACGACGGAAGAGGTCGTCTACATCACGCAGCTCTGTCAGAAGAGCGTCGCGGAAGCCTTCGACGCCTTCCGCTACGGCAACCTCGACCTCGCGGAGCAGGTCGTCCGCCGCGGCGAGGTGATTCAAACGATCCACATCGAGACGTCGCGCTACCTCGTCCTCGTCAGCGAGAACCAAGTGTCGATCCGCGACGCGAGCACCATCGAGGCGCTCCAATGCGCCGTCGGCATGCTCAGCCGCATCGGCGAGGACGCCGAGATGCTCCGTGAGATGACGGGACGACGCGTCGAGGACAAGATCGAGGGAATCGATGAGATCGACCGCGACCTGAGCGATGTCTACGACCTCATCATGGCGCAGTTCGACAACGTCGTGAATCTCCTCCACCGGCGCGAGGGCCGTGGCGAGGACAGTGCCGCGCGGACGATCGAGCGGCTGGCGAAGTTCCGCTCACGATTCGAGACCCAGTGGCGACAACGCGTCGAGCACGCGGCGTCGGCGCCGGCTACCGAAGCGGGCGAGCACAGTCGAGTACACGTCCAGGCGGCCGTCTACCAAGACACGTTCAACCTGCTCTTCCAGATCGCGGGACACCTCGCTCACATCGCCGAGCGCATCCGCATCCTCGCGCCACAGCGACTCTGAGCGTTCGCCTACTCTGAGTGCTCGCCTACTCTGAGTGCTCGCCTACTCTGGGCGCTCGCCTACTCTGGGCGCTCGCCGACTCTGGACGCTCGCCTACTCTGAGGGCTCCGCCTCGAGCCGCGCGAGCTCCGTGCCGACCTCGGCGCTCATGACTCGGTAGCTCTGCGCGCCCTCGAGCTTGAGGCCGTTGATGAAGTAGGTCGGGACGCGGCCGATGCGCGCAGCGCTCGCCTCGGCCTTGTCTCGCTGGACGATCTCGCGTACGTCGTCGCTCGTACGATCGTCATCGAACTGCTCGAGATTGAGTCGGAGCGTCTTGGCGTACTCGCGCAGATCGTTCTCGGTGAGACGATCCGGGTGCGCGTAGAGAAGATCGTGCATCTCCCAGAACTGTCCTTGACGCGACGCGGCGATCGAGGCCTCGTGAGCCGCGAGGGCGTTCGGGTGAACCGGAAGCGGGCAGTGCTTGAAGACGATGCGGATCTTGCCGGGATACTCTCGGCGCAGCTTCGCGAGAACGGGGGCCATCGTCGCGCAGTGGGGACACTCGAAGTCCGAGAACTCGATGATCGTGATCGGCGCGTCACGCGGACCGATCGCCGGGGCGTCCTCGATCGAGATCTCGGCACGTCGCGGGGGAAACGGCGTGCCGGCTCCACCATTCGATCCGTCTCCAGCCTCTCCACGAAGCCGACGCACCTCTTCGAGAAGCCGTCGCAGCACGGAAGTCTGCTGGGCGGAGATCTTCTCCTGCTCGTCGAGGCGAGCGAGAAGCTTCGCGCGAGCGTCACGATCGGCGGTAATCCCCTCGTCGATCCGACGGAGAAGCTCGAGCTCGGTCGCGTCCGAATCGCCCCCAGTGCCGCTCGAGTCCTGCTGTCCGGCCCCCCACCCCCACCCCCCCCCCCACACCCCGAGGGCCACGAGGGGCAACGTCAAGCTCGACGAGGACCGAGCCTCTCGTTGCTTGGCTGGCTCTGGGATCACTTCGCCTGATCGAGGAGACCGGGCTTCGCCGGCTCCTTCGCCTTCTTCTTCGGTGCCGTGGCTGTGTCGAGCTGCTTCGTCAGCGCGTCGGGATCTCGCGCGGGCAGCTGACAGACCTGCTGGCGACAAACGAACGCCGTCGGGCGCCCACCGATCGCGAGCTTCGACTCGAGGAGCGGCGCGAGCTCCTTCATGCCGTCGGCAGCCTCACCCGTCGGTGCGTACAGAACGACCTTGCCGGGAAGGAATCGCCGTCGAACGTCGGCGAGCATCGCCTTCGTCGCGCTGTCGTCGAACGCACCGACGATGACGATCTCGAGAGGATCAGCGAACAGAAACTCGGCCGCGCAGGCGAGCTGCGGGTGCATCTGCGGATTCTGCCCGAGGAGACCGCCTGCGATCTGCTTGAACTTCGCGATCGGCTCGACGAAGGCCTTGTCCTGCGTGAGCTCGTGGAGTCGAAGCAGATCGAGAAAGGCGACCGAATTTCCCGAAGGCACTGCGCCGTCGTAGAACTCCTTGCGCCGGAGGATGAGATCTTCGTGATGCTCGGCGCTCGAGAAGAACGCGCCGTTCTTCTTGTCCCAGAACGAGCTGATCATGTCCTTGCCGAGCTTGCGCGCGAGCTCGAGCCAGCGCCGATCGAAGTCGGACTCGTAGAGGTCGAGCAAGCCGTCGATGTAAAAGGCGTGATCCTCGAGGAACCCGTCGATCCGCACCTCGCCGTCCTTGAAGCGGCGGCGGAGACGCCCTTTCTCGATCATCGTCTTCTCGATAAACGACGCCGACCGTTGCGCGGCGGTGAGGTACTTCTCTTCTCCCGTCACTTGGAACGCGTGCGACAAGGCCGAGATCATCATCCCGTTCCACTCGACGAGAATCTTGTCGTCGCGGAACGGTTGCGGCCTCTTGTCGCGGACGACGAGCAGCTTCGCTCGACTCGCCGCGAGCTTCTTGTGAAGATCTTCGACACTGAGCTCATGCGCCTTGGCGAAGCTCGGAATGTCGGTCGTCGACTCGTGGAGGACGTTTTGGTGCTCGGGAAACTCGGGATCCGGTCGCTCCTCCTCGAAGTTGCCTTCGGCCTCGACGCCGTAGAACGCACAGAACAGCTCGCCGTCTTCCTTACCGAGGATCTCGAGGACCTCGGCACGACTCCAGATGTAGGTGAGCCCTTCGAGGTGATTCGTGTCCGCGTCTTCGGCGGAGCGAAAGCCTCCGGCAGGATCGGTCATTCGCGTCAACACGTAGTCGAGAGTGCTCTTCGCGACGTCGAGGTAACGACGCCGGCCCGAGAAGCGATACGCTCCGAGCAAGGTGCGCGAAATCAGCGCGTTGTCGTAGAGCATCTTCTCGAAGTGCGGCAGGAGCCATTCGCGATCGGTCGAGTAGCGATGAAAGCCACCCGCGAGGTGATCTTGGATGCCGCCGCGAATCATGTGATCGAGCGTCGTGTAGACCATCTCGGCGGCCTTCGAATTCCCCGTGCGCTTCGCGTATCGCAAGAGAAAGTCGAGATTCGAAGTGCGCGGAAACTTCGGTGCCCAGCGCGGCGGACCGGAGAATCCGCCCTGTTCGACGTCGAAGGCCTGGTCGAGGTAGTCGAAGACTCCGTCGCAGACGTTCGCGGCGAGCTTTCCCTCGCGCAGGAAGCGTCCCGCGACACCCTGGAGGTGCGTCGCGATGTTGTCGGCCTGCTTTTCGAGCTTGCCTCGCTGGGCTCCCCAAACCTCGTGGACTCGACCGACGAGCTGAAGAAAGGTGTCGGGAGGAAAGTACGTTCCACCAAAGAACGGCTTGCCCTTCGGCGTCAGAAACGCCGAGAGCGGCCAACCGCCGCGCTGGTTCATCGCTTGAACGAAGTCCATGTAGACGCCGTCGACGTCGGGACGCTCTTCCCGATCGACCTTGACGCAGACGAAGTGCTCGTTGAGAAACTTCGCGATCTTCTCGTCCTCGAACGACTCGCGCTCCATCACGTGGCACCAGTGGCACGTCGAGTAGCCGATCGAGAGGAAGACGGGCTTGTTCTCCTTCGCGGCCTTCTCGAACGCTTCCTTGCCCCACGGGTACCAGTCGACGGGATTGTACGCGTGCTGCTGGAGGTACGGACTCTTTTCCTTCAGCAAGCGGTTCGCCCGCTTCTTCGAAGATTTTTCGTGCTTCGGCTTCTCGGTCTTGTCGTCGGCCACACCGAGTGTCGCCGACAGCAGGACGATGACCAGGAGCCGCATCGATCGAAAACGAGAGAGCATCGCTTACTCCGTCAGCGAGAAGTTTCCGAGGCGCTCGAAGACCTTGAACATCGCCTGCGTACCGAGATCTCCCTCTTCGTGCGCCTGGTTGCCACGGAAGAGCTGGTGCGCGAGCGCCGTTCCGGGAACGGGCAGGTCGAGCTCCTTCGCCGCGTTGAGGCAGATGTTGAGATCCTTCTGGATCAGCTTGACCATGAAACCCGGATTGAAGTCGTTCTTGATGATCGCCCCGCCGAGATTCTCGAGCGCCCACGACGCCGCGGCGCCTCCCGTGACGACCCGGTGCATCTTCTCGAGGTCGATCCCCGAGCGCTTCGCGAGCGAGATCGCTTCGCAGACGCCGACCATGTTGATCGCGCAGAGGATCTGGTTGCACGACTTGGTCACCTGACCCGCGCCACACTCGCCGACGAGCGTGATGCGAGCCCCCATCGCCTCGAACGCAGGAACGGCCTTCTCGAAGACGTCCTCGCGACCGCCGACCATGATCGTCAGCGTGCCCTTCTGCGCGCCGATGTCGCCACCCGAGACGGGCGCGTCGAGAAAGGAGTGCCCCGCATCCTCGAGTTGCTTCCCGATCTCGCGCGTGACGTCGGGCGAGATCGTGCTCATGTCGATGAAGAGCGTGCCCGCACCGGCGCCTTCGACCGCACCGTTCTCGCCGAAGAGGACGGCTTCGACGTCGGGAGAATCGGTGACGATCGAGATCACGATGTCGTTTCCCACGGCACACTCACGCGGCGTGTCGGCCTTCTTCGCGCCGGCCGCGACGACCTCGTCGCAACGCGATGCGGTGCGGTTGTAGACCGTCACCGCGAAGCCGGCCTCGAG
>CAYZGY010000112.1:2396-14359 GCA_964478085.1 uncultured Planctomycetia bacterium | reverse complement strand
ACGGCGGCCGTCTGGTGTTTGCGGCACGGCACGACGATCCGCAGGTCGCCCTCGGTTTGGTCAAGCTGAGCATCAAGTCATCGAGAATCTCCGACGAGGACGAGGAGGAAGACGACGAGGAGATGGAGGCGCATCTCGAAGATGACGACTTTCACACCGTCCTCCTCAGCGGGAACTTCGATTGGCAGTCGAACGGGCGGATCGTATCTCGCGGCCGTCGCGTCGAGATTCTCGTGAATCGCGGTGATGCGATCCAAGTCGCGCGCAAGGAGTTCGGCCTCGGAACGATCGTCGTTTGCGCGAGCGATGCGGTGTTCACGAATGAATCTCTCGCCGACGCGACACACGAGAACGGTCGGCTCGCCTTTCGAATCTTCGAATCGGCCGGGCGACCTCAGCCCGTCGCCATGGACGAGGTGCTCAACTGGACAGGGACACCGAAGCTCGTCGGTATTCTGCTCGACGCTCCGCTTCGCTACGTTACCTTGCAGATCGTTCTCTGCGTGGTTCTCTTCGCTTGGTGGGGGAGCCGGCGATTCGGACCCCTGCGAAAGATCGAGGGAGGTGCGCGGCGCCGTCTCGTTCAGCACGCTGAAGCTCTCGGAAACCTGCATCTGCGGACGCACACCGGTCCCCATCTCGTCGGTCGATACCTCGAGAGACTTCGTCGCGCGCTCGTATTCGGAGTGCGCTATCGAGTCGACAGCAAGGAGCTGCGTGAGTTGATCGAGGAGGCGCGGCGTCATGCCGAGAAGAAGAAAGCATCCACGGGAGAAGCGGCTTCGCTGCTTCGCCGTTTGGCTCGCGTGCGCAGTCGCGTGACTGGTTCGAAAGGAGAATAGGAATGGAACTCAGCCGCTTGTCGGAGCGGTTCGATGCCGTCGTCGACGAGGTCGGCAAGGTGATCATCGGTCAAGCGGAGCTCGTCGAAGGAGTCGTCGTCGCTCTCTTTTCCGAAGGCAGCGTACTGATCGAAGGACCACCCGGTCTCGGAAAGACATTGCTCGTCAATGCGCTCGCCGTCGCCGTATCGTGTGAGTTCAAACGTGTGCAGTTCACGCCGGATCTGATGCCTTCGGACCTCACCGGGCACAGCGTATTCGACATGAACGAGCAGAAGTTCCACTTTCATCGTGGACCGATCTTTACAAACCTTCTGCTCGCCGACGAGATCAATCGATCGCCTCCGAAGACTCAGTCAGCGCTGCTCGAGGTCATGCAGGAACGTCAGGTGACGGTCGACGGCCGGCAGTTCGTTCTCGATCGCCCGTTCCTGCTCCTCGGAACGCAGAACTCTCTCGAGCACGAAGGGACCTATCCTCTCCCCGAAGCACAAGTCGACCGATTCATGTTCAAGCTCCTCGTCGACTACCCGTCGCAGCAGGAGGAGAACGGAATCCTCGGGCACCTCGTCGCGGGGCGAGACGTGCGAAGAATCGAGAGCTTCGGAGTCACTTCGGTCATCAGCGCAGCGGAGATCGGCGAGATCCAGCAGGCGACGTCTCAAGTCATCGTCGAGCCGTCGGTCGTCTCGTACATCACGTCGATCGTCACGAAGACTCGCGACTGGCCGAACGTCTCCGTCGGCTCGAGCCCTCGAGGAAGCGTCAACCTCTTCGTCGCCTCGCGCACCTTCGCCGCATGCCAAGGCCGAAACTTCGTGACGCCCGACGACGTGAAGCAGATCTGCCCCTGGGTCCTGCGCCACCGTGTTCGGCTTCGGCCCGAAGCCGAGATCGAAGGGCTCGACGCGGACGAGGTCCTCGGACAGATCCTCGAGGAGGTGGAGGCACCGAAGCAGTGACGCCGAGGGCTCTAACGATCTGGGCTTTCGCGGTCGGGATCGCGCTCTTCATCGCTGGTGTCTGGATGCACGAGCTCATTCTGGTCGGGCTCGGGGTCAACGTCGCGCTCCTGCTCGTGCTGGCGATCGACGCGCTCGTGACTCTGCGGCCGTCGAGGATTCAAGTTGAGCGAGAAGCACCGACGGTTCTCAGTGTCGGCACGGTAAACCCGGTCATCCTGCGTGTGCTCAACGAGGGGCGACGCCCGATCGAGGTCGAGATCCACGACGAGAGCCCCGAGCCTGCCGAGGTCGAAGGTCTGCCGATCGTGATGCGTCTCGATCCCGAGAAGCCTTCGGCCTATCGGTATCGATTGACTCCGCAGCAGCGCGGGCAGAACGGCTTCGGAGCGATTCACCTGCGCTACGTCAGTCGATTCGGCTTTTGGACCCTCGTCGATCGTCGCGAAGCCGATCTTGCCGTGAGGATCTTTCCCGACTTTCGAGAAGCCGCGCGACTCGAACTCCTCGCGACCTGGAACCGCCTCGAGGAGGCCGGCCTCAAGCTCTGGAAGCTCCGTGGGCAGGGCGGGGAGTTCGAGCGTCTGCGAGAGTATCGTCGAGAGGACGAGATGCGATTCGTCGACTGGCGTGCCACGGCGAAGCACCAGCGCCTGATCAGTCGCGAGTTCACCGTCGAACGAAACCAGAGCGTCGTCGTTCTGCTCGACTGCGGGCGGTCGATGGCGAACGAGGTCGACGGTCTCTCGCACCTCGATCTGGGGCTCAACGCGGCGATCACGCTGAGCTACGTGGCGCTGGGTCAGGGGGACAACGTCTCCGTGCTCGCGTTCTCGAACGAGCTCGAGCGATTCATCGGGCCGCTGCGTGGTCGGGCCTCGATCCGGAGCATCATTCGTGAGACGTACGACCTCTCGCCGAGCGAGAGCGTCTCGGATTACCGAGTGGCTGCCGAACGAATCGAGCGACGACATCGAAAGCGTGCGCTCGTGATCCTCGTGACGCACACGCTCGACGATGAGCATCTAGAAGAGATCGGACGAGCCCTCGTGCGGCGAAGATCCTCACACGTCTTCTTGTGCGTGCTTCTGCGCGACGAAGGACTCACTCGGCTCGCCGAGAAGGTTCCCGAAAGCGCGGTCGAGGCGTTTCACGTCGGTGCTGCGTCCGAGCTGATCGGAGCTCAGGAGCGAAAGATCGAGGAGTTGCGTGAGCGCGGCGCACTGGTTCTCGAAGTCTTTCCGAGCGACCTCAACACCGATCTGATCAATCAGTACCTCGAGCTGAAGTCGCGGCACTTGCTGTGACGCGGGTTGACCGCGGCGCATTCGCCGCCGCGTAGGCACCGATGGCGAGCAGCGCGCCGAGCGTCCCGGCGAGGTGCGCGAGCGGGATGGGGACGCCGAGATCGCCGAGCCCTTCCGTGCCGAAGAACATCTGGCCAGTGAGGCACTCGTACGCGATCTTCGTCGAGAAGACCGTCGCAGCCAGTCCTGCGAGGACGCGTCCCGTCGCGTTGCGAGCGTGGCGCAACTCCGTCAGGATCGCGACGGCAAACTGTCCGCTGCAGACACCCGAGAGTCCTCGATACCACTCGAGGTCGGGAAGGAAGGTGGAGATCGACAGGCCGACCGCGCCGGCTGCACCGAGCAGGATCCACGGGTAACGCTTGCCGACACTGCGTTCGTAGACGAGGCCGACGATGAGGAACATTCCCGCGTCGAGCCAGAAGTGTGCAGCGCTCCAGTGGACGAGGTTGCCCGTCAGGAGACGCCAGAGCTCGCCGCCGGCGATGGCGCTTCGATCGAACTGCAGGACTTCGAGAAGCTGTGCGCCGAAGCCGGACTCGCTGCCGCCCGAAACGACGAACGCGGCGTTCGCGACGAGCGCGACGGCCGCGAGGGAGATCGTCCAGGGTGCGAGTCGAAAGAGCTTCGTCATGGTCTCGGTCTTCGATTCTTCGGAGCTCGAATCGGTGCGGGGAAAAATGACCCCGCTCCAGCGGTCTCAAAACAGGTTCGCGCGACGGATCGAGATAAAATGCTGGAGCGAGGTCGACAACCGAGGGTCAAACCATCTCAGGTTCGAGCGGAGTCTCCGCCGTCTTCGTTGTCGCCGGGGCGTTTGCGCCGCGAGGTGACACGACCGGCGCCGAGCAGAGCGGCGCTGCCGAGGAAGATCCACTCGACGCAGCCACCGCCGCCTCCACCGAAGCGCGGCATGCGAAGGCCCGGATCGTTACGGGTTCGCGGGGGCGCTTGCGGGGCGGGACGTGACGGGGCGGGAGTGTTCGATACGATTCGAGGATTGTTGTTCGCCGGAGGCGTCGTGACGCGCTGGCGCGGTCGGGCGTTCTGCTTGCGCGGCTGGTGCTGCGGCTGTCGGAACGCCTTGCCCGGAGCGGCTTGTTCGGTCATGCCTTCGGGTAGCATGCTCGGTACGTCGGCAGTCCGGAGCTTGCCATCGACCTTCGCGGGGGCTTCTCGCTCGACGGCGATGAAGGAGGTGTAACGCGTAACGATCTGGTGATCGAGCCCGAGTCGAGTGATCGCTTCGCGCGATTCGGTGGTCTCCCTGCCGACGTTGCGGTTCCAGATCTGGCGCACCTTCTTGCGCGCCCAGACCGCGCGGAGGCTGTCGTGCGCGAGCTCCTTCTCGGGAAGCGCGACCTCGAGCTTCGTCTCGACCGCCTTGCCCGCGAGGTTGCTGCGCAGCGTGACTTCGGCCTTTCCGGCCTTCTCGAACTGCGCGAGAACGACGAGCGGCTCGCCGGCGTGGAGATCAGGCAGCGGGTTCGGAAGCACGTTCTTGACCGCGAGTCCGCCCCAGTCGAGCTCGAGGTCGGTGAGGATCGGCGCGGCGACCTTCTTCGTGAAGCGCTTGGCCATCTCGGTGGCGTTGTCCTGATTCGTCACGTGCATCGAGAAGCCTCGGCCGATCTCGGCGGCACGCTCGATCAGGTAGTGGTTCGGGGCACCACCGATCGCGATCGGGAAGATGCGCACGCGCTCGAAGAGATCATGTTGGAGGTATCCGAGGATCGAGTCGTCGTTGCCGACGAGCGCGTCGGTCACGAGGATCAAGTAGCGAGGCTGACTGCTTTCGTCCACGTTCGTCCCCAGGGCGGTCCGGAGTGCCGGGAGGAGCTCCGTGCCGCTGCCAGCGCGGAGGCCACGGATGAAGTCCTTTCCACGGTCGAGGTTCTCCGGAGTCGCAGGCAGTGCGCTTCGATCCATCTCGTACGCGCGACTGTTGAAGGAGACGACGCGGAACGTGTCCTGAGGATTCAGGGCACTGAGGATGTTCTGAGCGACGATACGCATTTGGCTGATCGAGGTTCCGTTCATCGATCCGCTCGTATCGAGGAGGAAGATGACCTCGCGAGGAACGATCTCCGCGATGGTGACATCTCGCTTCGGCTGAAGTACGACGCTGACGTACCCGGGATTCGACTCGTCGACGCGGTGAACGAGCGTCGCCAGGGAGATCTGTTCACCGGCGAGCGAGTACTCGAGGACGAAGTCCTTGTTCGGAATCGTAGATCCCGCACGGAGCTTGACGATCGTGTTCGTCTCGGACTTCGTCTCGACGTCGATCTCGTGCGTGACGGGCGTGACCTTCTGCACCGGGACGCCGCCGTCGATGCGCATCGTCAGGAAGATGTCGTTTCCGTGGCGCATGCCCTTCGGAAGAACGGGAGGCGTGACGCGGGAGGCGTCGGGCGTCTGGTCGGTGTCGTTCGACCAACCGCGGCCGAGCGAGGGACGAGCGACAGCTCCGCCGGGGATGTATCGCGGAGCGACGACCATCGGGAAGCGGAATTGGTAGTTCGAGCCTTTCATCTTGACGGGGTGGACGTACTCGATGCGTACGCTGATCGTCTCGCCGGGAGGGATGTTTGCGACGGACTGCGTGAAGATGTTCGCCCGCTCTTCTTCGAGCAGCGCGGCTTTGCGTCCTTCGTCGCGGGCATTCTCGTATTCGCGGCGAGCTTCTTCGCGTTTCTTCACGACACCGTCGATGACGAGCTCGCCGATTTGAAACGAGTAGCCGTCGACCGCGGCATTCTCGGGAAGAGGGAAGACGTAGACCGCCTCGAGGCGATCGGCGTAAGGGTTCTTGAAGACTTGCTCGAGTCGAACGCGGGCGAGGACGCCCGAGATCTCGACGTCGACCTCGGTCTTCTCGAGGACGAACTGACCCGTGGGCGCGACGCGCTGTACCTCGGGCTGAGCGTCGGACGATTCGGCGGGCTGGACGGATCGAATCTCGTGAAGGTCGGACGAAGCGACGCGAAGCTGACCTTGCGTAACAGGCGTTCCGTCGATCGTGGCGTATCCGGCGATGGCGGTAGCCGCGGGCACCAAGAGCGCCGCAGCGAGGAGGGTGAGGAATCGGAGGTGGGCTTGCATGTCTTGAGCTCCTCGGTTGGAGGGTTCGGGAGAGCAAACCCGGCGGGCCCGCCGGCCGCGCGACTTAAGAGCAAGGGCGGGGCCAATCGCGCTATGAAGTTGTAAGTCATTTTTGCATTATGGTTTGTGTTCGTTTTGAGAGGGGCGGATCCAGGCGTCTCTCGCAGTGCTGGGCAGCCTGTGCGCATCAGGTGTTCCGTGCGTGTACGGAGATGCCGGTCGGTGTCGGATCTTGTCGATGCCATCGAACGCCGATGGGCCCCGCGTGGTGGCCTCCCTACAATGCTCCAAAGCGTTCCGATCCCTCAGGAGACTCGTGCATGAAGAAGAACGTCCTGCTGCCGTTGACGTTCGCTGTGCTGATCATCGCGCTCGCCGTCTGGTTCTTCCTCTCGGGAGATTCGAGAGACCTCGATCCGCTTTCGACGGACGATTCTGCCGTGGTGGATGACTCCGATCAGTCGCCGCCCGAAGAGGCGAAGACGGAGCTCGCGAAGACGGCAGACTCGGCGAAGACCGACGAAGCGAAGGTCGAGGAGGAAGAGGACACCGATCCCATCGAGTTCCCGCCGCTCCTGCGTGGCAAGGTCGTCGGCGAGGGTGTCGGCATTCCGGGCGCCGAGGTCAAGTTCTACGCGATGGACGATGCGGAGCGACTTCTCCTCGGTCTCGAGAAGATCATTCCGCAGGGCGGCGGGTTCCCCGACATTCCGGTGCTCATCGGAGAGCTCAAAGCCGAGCTGCAGAAGTTTCGAACGATGGGGACGGAAGTCACGACCGATGCGAACGGCGAGTTCGAGCTCCGCGAGGGCAAGCCCGGCGGGAACTTCATTCTGGTCTTGGCGCAGGGCTGGATCTTCAAGTACGGCGACGTCGTCAGCCTGACTCCGGGAGAGACGGAAGAGATCACGATCGAGCTCCAGCGTGGCACGGTCATCAGCGGTTCTGTCGTGACGCAGAGCGGCGCGCCGATCCCGGGCGCCACCGTCATCGCCGAGTATCGACCGCCGGGGATGCAGGGAGTCGGCAAGCTCGTCAGGCGCGGACTCGCGCTCGTCAACGGGGAGTTTCTCAAAGGCCCTTTCGAGACGCAGACCGACTCCGACGGAAACTACGTCCTCGACTCTCTGCCGCCCGGAGTCTACGACATCGCCGCGAGCTCGCCCGGCAAGGTCGAGAATCGGCTCGAGCTCGTTCACAGCGGTACGGACAACGCGGTCGTCGTCATCGGCGACGGTGCGTTGATTCACGGCTACTTCGTCGACAAGAACGAGCAGCCGGTCAGCGGTGTCGAGGCGAAGCTCGAGCGGCTCGAGGATCGCATCCAGCTGCCGCTTCCGGCCGCCGGCTTCAACGACATCGCCAACACCGTCAATCGCTATCTCGGCGAGCCGCCCCGTATGGCGGTCTCGTCGGCCGATGGCAGCTTCTTCTTTCCCGCTCTCGGTTCGGGAAAGTACCAGTTGACCATTCAGCAGCGCGGATTCCTTCGTTACGTCAAGCAGATCCAGGTCGGCTGGTCCGAGCGCAAGTCGCTCGGCGCGTTGACGATCGATCGTGGGCAGACCGTCACGGGAATCGTCCGCGACGAAGGAGGGGAACCGCTCGGAAACATCGCGATCATCGCGGCGCCGATGAAGATGGGCTTTCTCAATGGGGGCGTCATCGCGAACGACTTCGCGACGGGACGTCTCCACGTCACGACTCGAGAAGACGGGACGTTTTCGCTCTCGGGCCTCAAGCGATCGAAGTACCGTGTCGGTGCCCTCGCAGCGGGGTACGGAGGAGAATGGAAAGAGGACGTCACGGGCGAGTCCGAGCCGCTCGAATACGTGATGAAGCGCGGACTCGTGATCCGGGGGCGCGTCATCAAGAAGGGCACGGAGGAAGGTCTTTCCGACATTCGCGTCGAGTGCGCCGAGACGCGTGCGAAGACCGACAAGGACGGGTACTTCGTCCTCGACGGCGTCTCGCCGACGGGACGCGGCGGCTTCGAGTTCGGCGGTCGTGTCGATCGAGCCGAGCGTCGCGAGGCTGGAGGTGAGAACGGCGGCGCTCGGGAACGCGAGGAGGACGACGACGAAGACGACGAAAACCGAAGGCGTCGTCGACGCCCGCGTTCGGACGGCGAGACGTTTTACGTCAAGGCCGAGGCGAAGGGCTACATCCGCGGCTACGGCAAGGTCGAGCGCGAGAACCTCGAGGAGGAGGTCGTCATCGAGATCGAGAAGGCTCCCACGGTCCGAGGCGTCGTGCTCGACCCCGAGGGAGAGCCTGCGCCCGGAACTCTCGTTCGGCTGACGCCGGCCTTCCCGCCGGAGTTCGACGATCTCGGGTTCTTCGACACGGCGATGATCTTTCTCGGAGTGACCGTCTCGGATCGTCAAGGCCGCTTCAGCTTCGACAACTTTCACATCGGTCCCGGTGGCGATCTTCGCGTCGTCGCCGACCATGTGCTCTACGCTCGTGGCGTCTCGGACAGCTTCGATTTCGATGCGGAGTTCAAGAGCGACAACGACGTCGAGGTCACGCTCGTTCAGGGAAGCACGGTTCGTGGAGTCGTGACGGACGGGAGCACGCCGATTTCGGGTGCGACGCTCCGCCTGCGGAAGTTCCGCGGTGAGGAAAAATCGCGCGAGGCGATGTTCATGAAGATGCTCGGTCTTCCGAAGGGCGGTGAGACCGTCCATTCGAACGCCGACGGCGAGTACGTGTTCTCGAAGGTGATTCCAGGAGACTATGTCGTCAGCGCCGAGGTCGAGGGTTTCACCGAGTCGAGCGAAGAGACGATCACGGTCGCTGCCTCTGCGGACTCGACGGTCAACTTCGAGATGAACCCCGGAGGCACGATCGTCGGAACCGTCTCGGACGGCGAAGGCAATCCGCTCGCGGGCGTCAAGGTTCGCGCGCTCCGCGAGAGCGGACTCTCCGAGGAGATGCGACAGGCGCAGCGGTACCTCGGCGGATCGTACAAGTCGACGAAGTCCGTCGAAGATGGCGGCTTCGAGATCCACAGCCTCCCGGGTGGGAGCTACACGCTCATCGCGGAACGAAAAGGCTTCCGCGATACCGAGCTCTCCGAGGTCGTTCCGGACGAAAAGCCGATTCGCTTGACGCTCGTACGTTCGGGGACGTTCGTCGGCCTGGTGGGCGACTCGGTTTCGGGCGATCCCCTGCCGCAGTTTCAAGTCGAGTTCGAGAGTCAGGACGAGGAGTCGTCGAGCCGCCGATTCCCGTGGGGGAGGCGCAAGGAGTACTCGAATCCCAAGGGAAGGTTCGAGCGAGACGATCTCACGCCCGGTGAGTACAAGGTGACGGTGTCCGCGGAGGGTTTCGTACCTGCGACAGTCGACGTGACGCTCGGGGAGGGCGACTTCGTCGAGCGCTCGTTCGTGCTCCTGAGGGCCGGCGTCATCGAGGGTGTGATCACCGACGCTCAGTCGGGAGAGCCGATCTACCGTGCGCGCATCCGGTTGGTCGCTGTCGTAGCGCCCGTCGAGTCCGAAGCCGGGGACGGCGGTGAGAAGAAGGGCGGCATCGGGAAGGGCATTCCCCGAGTTGGTGACGGATTGACGAAGCGCGTCGGGCCGAAGAAGACAGAGGCCGAGCTCGCCGCCGAGGACATCGAAGCCGTGCGCGAGCACTTCGTCACGCGCTTCCGCAATCCGATTCGCTCCGAGCGGGACGGGTCGTTCTCGATCGATTCGGTGACGGTCGGAAATCAGATGCTGATCGTCACGCACGATGACTACATGGAGGCGAGGCTCAAGAACGTCTCCGTCGCGATGGGAGAGGCCTTCAACGGTTCGGTCGCTCTCCATCGCGGCATGCACGTCGCCGGACGCGTCGTCGACGCGAGCGGTGTCGGGCTCGACGACAAGAACGTCTTCATCCGTGGAACGGGTGAGCAGAATCGTGGCATTCGCAAGAGCGTCGAATCAGCGTCGGACGGATCGTTTCGGATCAACGGACTGCCTTCCGGGCCGTATCGAGTCTTCCTTTTCCGACGAGGTCAGCCCTCCTCGACGGGCGTGTTGACGGTCGATTTGACGTCGAGCCAAGACAGCCTCGAGTTCATCGGCACGCCTTGAGTCTAACGCAGACGCCTCCGACCGATCCTACGCCGATCTTCGAGCACTTTCGCGGTGTGCACGCGACGCAGCTTCTGACCGCTGCGGTAGCTCACTTCGAGATATTCGATCATCTCGCTTCGGGAGCGATGACTCGAGCCGAGCTCAAGTCGAAGCTCGATCTCGAGGATTGACCCTTCGTCGTCCTGACGACCGCGCTCAAGGCGATGGGCATTCTCGTTCAAGACGGTGATTCGCCTCACGACGACGCGTCGACGTTTCGTCTCTCCGAGCTCGCGGACGGCCACCTGCGTCCCGGTGCGGAGTTTTACGTCGTAGACTACAGCCGTCTCGCGGGAGAGTCTTCCAGCGTGCTCGAGATGGTCGAATTGCTGCGCAGCAATCGTCCGCTGGGGAGTGAGCCCGAAGAGGGGGGAGCAGCGTACATCTACCGCGACGACATCGAGTCGGCGATGGAGGAAGAGGCTTCGGCTCGGTTTCTGACGCTCGCTCTCGCGGGGCGTGCACGCAACTGCGCGCCGTACCTCGCCGAGCGTGTGCCGATGGTTGGACGCAAGAAAGTGCTCGACGTCGTCGTCGGCAGCGGTATCTACGCGATCGCGCTTCTGGAAGCGAATCCCGATCTGCGTGCGATCGTCTGGGAGCGTCCCGAGGTGTTCAAGGTCGCGATCGAGAAGGCGCGCGAGTTCGGCGTCGAAGATCGCCTCGAGCCCCTCGAGGGCGACATGTTCGCGGATCCGGTACCCGAAGATGTCGACGTGGTGCTCCTGTCGAACATCCTTCAAGACTGGGACGTGCCCGAGTGCGAGAAGCTCGTCGCGCGATGCGCCGAGGCACTGCCGAGCGGTGGGCAGCTACTTGTTCACGATGTTTTTCTGAACGACGCTCTCGACGGCCCGCTGCCGCTCGCCCTCTACTCGGCGTCTCTCTTTTCGCTCACCGAGGGGCGAGTCTACAGCGCAGCCGAGTATCGCGCGTGGCTCGAGGCAGCGGGGCTCGAGTGTGGCGAGATCGTCGAGACGCTCGTCCACTGCGGCGTCTTAGCTGCCTCTAAGCTTCGGTGACGACTTCTGCCGACTCGCGCTCGGCGTCGTTGTCTTCCGCCGAGTCCGCACCCTGCGACTCGTCTTCGACGTGGATCGTCGAAGGGTCCCGCACCGCGGTGCCGTCCGGCTCGAAGTCCGAGAGGTTCTCGTCGTTGAACTCCGGGAGGGTCGCGAGGTAGCGACCGAACGCCTCGACACAGGTTTCGTCGAAACTGACCGCGGCTTCGGAGACGCAAACGCCGTAAGCCTCACGGAAGGTCTTCGGCGTGTTGTAGGGCCTCTGCGTCGTCATCGCGTCGAAGGCGTCGGCGAGATTGAGAACGCGCGCTTCGAGCGGAATCTCCTCACCTTTGAGGCCGCCCGGATAACCCTCGCCGTTGTACCGCTCGTGGTGGTGGAGGATGAACGGGAGGATCTGCTTGAGAAATCGAATCGGCTTGAGGATCTTGACGCCGAGTTGCGGGTGCTGCCTCATCACCTCGAACTCTTCGTCGGTCAGCTTGCCCTTCTTGCTGATGATCGCTTCGTCGATCGCGATCTTGCCGATGTCGTGGAGCTCTGCGGCGGTCTTGAGGTCCGCGCCCTGCTCCGGTGGGAGCCCGCGCTGCTG
>CAYZGY010000112.1:0-2386 GCA_964478085.1 uncultured Planctomycetia bacterium | reverse complement strand
CCGAAAAGGGCCCCTTCAGCGCCATCCGCATGGCCGAGCTGCTCTCCGATGCCGACTGCGTACTTGGCGACGCGATCGCTATGACCGCGTGTGTACGGGTCCTTCGCTTCGAGAGCGTTGCTGAGGCTCTTGACCGTCTGGTAGAACGATACCTGAAGATCGGCGTAGAGCGCCGCGTTCTCGAGAGCGAACGCAGCCTGGTTTCCGAGGATCGTCAGGAGCTCGAGGTCGCTCGTCTTGAAGCACGCGGGAATCGTGCAGTTGTCGACGTAGATCGCGCCGAGAACCGTGTTGCGTGCCGTGAGAGGCACACACATGAGCGAGCGCAGGTCCATCAGCGCGATGCTCTGCGAGGAGACAAAGCGATCGTCTTCCGCGGCGTCCGACGCGAGGATACCGATGCGTTCAGTTTCGACTCGCTTGAGGACGGCACGACTGACTCGAAAGTCGTCCTTCTTGGATTTCTTCGTTCGGCTCTTCACGCGCTCGAGAGCCCCGATCTCGGGGTGGCGGCGGAAGATGCAGACTCGTTCGACTTGATCGAAGTGCTCGAGGATGTTCTCGCAGATCAGGTCGTAGAGGTCTTCCGGATTGAGCGTCGTCGTGATCGCACGGCTGACCTCGTACGCGATCCGCATCTGACGGTTCGCGTGGCGGACCTCTTCGAGGTTGATGCTCGACTCTTCCGTGACGTCGTAGTCGACCGAGGAGTCGTCATCGAGCTGCAGGCTCGCGACCTTGCCGAAGAGCTTTTCCGCGTCGAGAAGCGTGATCGTGTTCTCGATATAGGGATCGCTGTGTTCGGTCTCGATCGCCATCGCGGTCTCGGTCGCGAAGACGAAGAGGTTTCGGCCGATGCTGAACTTGTCGCCGAAGTGGAGGCACTTGCCCTTGGTCTTCTTGCCGTTGACCTGAAGGCCGTTCGTGCTGTCGAGGTCTTGGATCGCGTAGCCTTCGTCCGTGGCAAAGACTTTCGCGTGGTGACGTGAGCAAGCCACATCATCCAGCATCAGGTCACAGTCGATCTCGCGTCCAACAACGATCGCTTCCTTGTTGAACTCGAGGACTTGACCCGCGAATTTCCCTTCCAGGCAACGAAGCCGCAACATGAGCCCGTATCCTTCTCCTTCCTCGCACGATCAAGTGCCGGAGAAAGGTACAACTATTGAACGAGATCGGCCAACTCCCCCGTAGGGTCTCCCCCGTAGGGTCTCCCCCGTAGGGTCTCCCGATATCTCGACGAGACGACCGACCGCTAATGAGACACGGCTCCATCGCGGGTGCGATGAAGCCGTGAAAGCTCGAATCTGAGCGTTGGTTCGGCGCGAACTTGCCGTAGCCTCACCGCGACGCTTACTTTCTCTTTTCCGTGTGCCAGGTGTGCTTGCGGAGCTTGGGGCAGTACTTCTTCAAGCGCAGCTTGAGACCGCGGCGGCGCTTGATGATGTAGTTCCTCTGTCCGGACTCCTCACAGACGAGCCAGACCTGCTCAACGCGTTCTTTTTTCTTAGCCATCTTCCTACCTAGCCTGGTGCTTCCGGGATAGCGGTCCCGGCTCCTGGAGCTTCAATGGGGCGAAGGGGAAACAGGATACTGATGCCTTCGCCCCATTTCAAGGGCTCCTTGTGGGATTCTAAGGTGCTGCGAATTCAGGGCTTAGCAGCCCGTTGAAAAGTCGAATCGGCTGCTTGTCCACTCGAAGCACTTTATCAACGGACGGTTCGAGGCCGTCGGAGAGGCTAATTCGCGACGAAGTTCACCATGCGATCGGGCACGACGATCACCTTTCGAACCGTCTTGCCTTCGAGGAGCGCCTGCACGTCCGAATCCGCCAGCGCGGCCGCCTCGAGAGCGTCCTTGTCGAGCCCCGGCGCGACCTGGATGCGTGCACGCACCTTGCCCATGATCTGGACGGGAATCTCGATCGAGTCCTCGACGAGGAGTGACGGGTCCGCGACTGGGAAGGGCTCGTACGTGATCGTCTCCGTGTTGCCCAGCTTCGCCCAGAGCTCCTCGGCGAAGTGAGGCGCAAACGGAGCGACCATGCGAACGAGCGCCGTGGCGATCTCTTCCGGGACCGCGTCGAGGCTCGTCAGCGAGTTGTTGAGCTCGATGAGTTTCGCGATCGCCGTGTTGAAACCGAGCGCGGCCATGTCGGTCGTGACGCCGTCGATCGTCTTGTGGAGCAGCTTCTTCTGCTCGTCGCTCGCGGCTCCGGTAGTGACGCGGACCTCGCCGGTCTCCTCGTCGACGAGGCTTCGCCAGAGCCGCTGGAGAAACCGGTGGGGGCCGACGATGTCACGCGTGTTCCACGGCTTCGACGCCTCGAGCGGGCCCATGTACATCTCGTAGAGCCGCAGCGTGTCCGCGCCGTAGTCGGTGCAGA
>CAYZGY010000111.1:0-14361 GCA_964478085.1 uncultured Planctomycetia bacterium | reverse complement strand
GCGACGTTCGGGTAGAGCCCGCGGGCTCTCAGCTGACCGAGCACGATTCCCGTGCGCGAACGCATGTACGAGTTCGTCAGAGTGTTGTGCTCGTTTCGCCACTCCGCGGTCACGCGGTAGGGGACGGATCTCTTGTTGTCACCGAAGCGAGCCGATTCGGCAACGAGTGGAACCTCGATCTCATCGGCGCGAGCGTTCCAGTACTCTGCAGCGACGTTTGGCGTCAGCAGTCCGTCGTGAAAGAAGTGTCGATGGACATGATCCGCGAAGAGGAGTCGATACTCGGGATTCTGTGCGAGTCGTTGGTGCATCGACGTCGGCCGCCCTGCGATGTTGAGCGTCGTCCGGTTCGTATTGACGTCCCAGAAGGTTCGCTCCGAATCCCAGCAAAAAAACATGTAGCCCGCGCCCGTCTCTCGCTTCCGGCCCGCGTACCAGTTCTTCGTGTCCCAGTCGACGTTGCCGCTGTAGAAGTTGATCAGGAGGAAGTCGATGAGGTTCGGGACGTCGAGATACTCCTGAATGGCTGCGTAGCCGGCCGCATCAGCGACACCTCCGTTCGCGATCGCGAACATCGTGTTCCACGCCTCGAGATCGCCGTCGAGCGGATCGGTCGAGTTGTGAGCGTCCCAGTCTTCCTCCTCGCCTCCGAGGTGCGACGCGAGAAAGTCACCGGTCGGTCTCTCGAAGACGTGGTAGAGGCCCCAGTAGAGCCCGTTGACGTAGAGGTGCATGTAGCGCTGGTGCGCCGTGAGCCAACCCATGCTCTGCTGGATGTCGCGGTGCCACTGATCGCGAATGTACTGCGCGCGCAGCTGCTGCGTCCCGCTCGGGTGGAACCATGAGTCGCCGTTGCCCCCGCGCAGGATCAGTGTGTCGAACTCGTCGACCGACGTGTCCTCGAAGAGGTCGTGCCGCAGTTTCGTCGCGCCGTAGATGCTGCGAAACATCAGTCGAAGGTTGTGCTTCGGCCGACTGGGTTGACGGCTCGCATTGCCTTGAACACGGATGCCGGCGTTCTCCTGGTGATCGTCGTCCGGATCGTCGGGGTAGATGAACTCGACCGAGCACGCACGTTCCCACGCGTCGCCGCGTCGAAGCGGATTCGTGTGGATGCCCGTTGCCGAGTCGAAGAAGTCGGAGACGTCCATGACGAGCGAGACCGTCGGCATCGCGAGGAGCCCTTCGGCGACGCGCGGATCGTGGTAGCGGCCCGCCGGAGAGACGATCTGCGGATCCATCTCGTAGTCGGCCGTGCCACCGTTCGGTCCCCATGACGCGGGGAAGCCGGGCGGAGTCGTCGGCTGGTTGAGGACACCGCCGCCGCCCGGAGTCTCGATGAATATGTAGGTGTGCGTGTCGACGTTCGACGGCTCGTAGCCGTCTTTGAGCGCGATCGCACGGAGTGTCGTCGTGTCCGAGACAGGGATCGGATTCGCGTAGACCGTTCCGTGGGTCGCGCTCGGCGCGCTACCGTCGAGTGTGTAGCGAATCGTCGCGCCTTCCGTCGCCGAGCTGATCTCGACGGTGAACGGCGCGTCGTAAAAGCCGCGATTCGGCTCGAATTCCGTGTCCGCGACGAAGAGGGGCTGTTCGGTCGACTCGCCGGTGTTCTCCTCGAGTGGCGTAGGTTCGGGGAAGTAGAAGAAATCTCCGGTGCCGTCGGGAGAGCGACCGAAGGAGATGTTTCGGTACTGGTCGACGAACTCGACGAGATCGATGACCTCGCCTCGTGAGTCCAGCAGAAAGACCGTCTCGCCGGTCGAGTCGAGGCGAAAGTTGCTGTGGAGGTTGAGCGGGACGACACGCGGCGGAGGCTCGTTCCCTTCCAGGATCGCGTCGACCCCGGCTTGGTCGATTCCCGTGTTGTAGAAGCGCACGTCGGCGATCTGGCCGTTGCACCAGCGGAGCGCCGTCGCGCTCTGGCGGGTCAGGCCGATCGTCACGGCGTAGGCCGGGTTCGCTCCGGTTGTGATGGCTCGATCGCCGGAGCGAGGATCGATGCCCTCGGCGACACCGTCGAGGTAGTGGATGATCTGGTGGCCGTTCGTCGAGCCTTCGGGAAAGACGACCGCCACGTGGTGCCATTCGCCGTCGTGGACGATCGTGGTGCCGACGTTCTGCCCGCCCTGGTACTCCGTTCGAATCGCGCCGACCCGTCCTTGTCCTCCCGTGTTGATGCGGGTGTGCCACTTGAGGCTGTTCGTCGGCGTTCCGTAACCGATGAAGTCGTTATTGCCGGGGCGCGAGGTCTTGAACCAGAAGGTGATCGATCGGGGGTTGTTGCCCGAGATGCCGAGGTAGTCCGTCTGGATCCACTGATTCGCACCGGCGAAGAGTGGTGCGACGGTTTGCCGCGGACCGTGTCCCGCGTTCGCCGTCCCCGTCGCTGCCCACGAGATCGACGCGTTCGGCGCGAGGTAGCCGTTGAATTGGCTGTTCGCGCTGTTGCGGAACGTGTCGCCACCGCCCTCGTCGAGCTGCCAGTGCGCGACGAGCTCGGGCGTCACGGGCTCGATCCCGACGCTGCGGTCCTTACCCGAGCACCAGATGAGAAGGTAGCCGCCCGCGGGGATTTCGACCGCGGGCAGCACCCATTTTTCGAGATCGTTGATGTCGTCGCTGAGAACGTACCCCTCTACGTCGACCGGCTCATCGCCGAGGTTCTTGAGCTCGACCCAGTCGGACGAGTCTCCGTCTTCGTCGGTGTTGACACCGGCGTTCGACGGGAGGACCTCGTTGATGACGACCTGGGCTCGAAGCGCGGTCGGCCACGCGACGAGCGCGATAGCAATAGTGAGCAGTAGGGGAAACGATCTCAGCGGTGCGATCATCTTTCTCGTGCAGTGGTTCGCGAGGCGTCTACACGCCGCCCTCGCAGGTGGCGCTCAGCGTTTCGCAGCCGAGGTCGTCGTCCGTCGGGTCGAGGTCGCAGTCTTCCGCCGGGTAGGCCGCGTTCGACGGAGCCGGCGGCTTGGGCGCGTCACCTCCGGTGAACAGATAACTGAAGATCTGAATCGCATCGTTGATTCCGAGAACGCCGTCGTCACTCGAGTCGGCCGCGTCGAGACAAGTCGGCGCGGGTCCACCTGTGAAGAGGAAATTGAGCGTGCGGATACCGTCGGTCAGGTCGATCGTGCCACTCGAGTTCGAGTCGCCACGGACGAAGAGCTCGCCGGTCGGGCAATCGACGGTGCCCTCGCAATCGCTGTCGTCGCAGTCGACTTCGCCGTCTCCGTCGTCATCGACTCCGTTCGTGCAGATCTCGATCGGATCGATGATGTCGATGTGCTCGGTGCTCAGGCAGGAGACGACGCTTCCGTCGACGAGCGGGGCGTCGAGCTCATCGCGAATGACGAGTCGCACCCCCGTTCCGCCGCCGCGTTCGACGACGCCGATGAGCACGGTGTTGGCGCCTGGCACGAGAGCGGGGTTCGCCACGCCGTCGAGCGGAACGCGGATTCCAGCGCCGTAGGCCTGGACGCCGTGGCAGCGCGCAGCGACCGCGACGAGCTCGCCGTTGACGAGGACCTTCGCGGCGTCGTCGCTTCCGACCTCGAGCACGACGGGCAGCGCTGCGCCCGAGCGGTTGTCGAGGTAGACGAGCGAGTAAACGATGTAGTCGTCGAGCGGATTGCCGATGTTGTCGGCGTCATTGAAAAGGATCCGCCCTCGATCGTCAGCATCGGCGCTCCAGACCGTGAGGATCCCCTCGTCACGTCGCGGGTTAATCGTGAGGTTCGGGGCTGGAGCGACACCGGCGCCTGCGGCGGCACCGCCGAAGTCGGGAGCGATCTCGTCGCGGATCGCGACATCGAGGTTCGTCTCATCCGTGCCGTCGGCCGTCGCGAGATAATCGACCGTGTCGAAGGTCGTGCCGTCCGGGCCGGCATCGTCGCACTGGCCCGTCGGGCTCGTGTTGCGGCCGGCAGCGATCGGTCCGAGGATCAACATGTCGCGAACTCCACCGAACTCCGAGAGCTCCGTACAGCCAAGGAGACATGCGAGCGTAGACGCGCCCGAGATCGACGAATCGCATCCGTCGCCCGAGAGCGTTCCTGTGATTTCGGCGACTTCGCAATAGTCCTCGGGAACCGTGAGCTCGTAGGAGATCTCGGCGTCCGCGTCGAGCTGGAACGTGATCGTCGAGTCGGCGACGACGCCGCCGTCCGGATTGCCCGACACGGTCCAGCCATCGGGCAGCGTCTCGGTCAGAGTCGAGCCGGCGACGACGTTTCCTGCGGTGATCGATACGGTCACCGAATCACCCGGAACGAATCGCGACGTGCTCAATCGTCGCAGGGCGCGGCAGGTTCTGTCGCTTCCGAGCCGCAGCAGCTCCGCTGCGCTCAGCGCCCGGTCGTAGACGCGGACGTCGGCGATCGATCCCGGGAAGTAGTTCGCCGTCCCGTTTCCGTTGACTCGGCGTCCGATGCCGAGAGTCCGAGCGGGAAGGATGCCCGACGCATTCGTGTTGATCTCGAGCGGGAGAACGCCGCTCGGTGGATCGAAAAAGCCGTCGACGTAGTGGAGAACGTCGGTCGTCGACGAGGCCCCGTCCGGAACCACGATCGCGATGTGGTGCCACTGCCCGTCGGCGAGCGGTGTCGAGCCGATCGCGAATCCTCCGTTGACCTCGACGCGGAGTCCTCCGACCAATCCGTTCCCTGCGTTGTTGTTGACGCGGATGTGCCACTTGCGCGTGCCCAGATCTTGTCCCCAGGCGACGATTCCGTGGTTGGCGACGGGTGCAGAGGTCTTGATCCAGGCCGTGATCGTACGAGCTGCCGAGCCCCAGATGCCGGGATAGTCCGTCTGAATGTACGAGGTGCTTCCGTCGAACGCGACGGCGGCCGTCTGTTCACCGTCTGGGCCGGCGGGAGGCCCGTCCGGGTCCCACGTGATGGTCGAGCCGGCGTCCAGGTACCCATCGAATCCAGAGACGAGGTCGATGAACTCCTCACCCTCCCCTTCGTCGAGAGGCCAGTGGACGACGAGGCCTTGCTGCTCCGGGCAGCTGACCATGCACGAGCCGCTCACTTCCGTGTCGAGACACGTGAAGGTCAGCTCCAGGTCCTCACCAGCGGCGAGCGCGCAGAGCTGGTCGAGGCGCAAGTTGACCACGCCGCCGCTCGTGGACCGAAAGCCGAGGTCGCGTTCGCCCGCGGTGACCTGGACGGTCGCGCAGACGCAGCCTTCGGGCTCGAGCGTCACGGTCGCGGTCACGGCATTCGTCTCCTCGGAAACTTCACACGCGACGGCGATGCTCGTGCACGGCTCGGGCTCCGAGAGCTCGTCCCCAGTCATGACCTCCTCGACGTTGATCGCGGTGAGGCCACCGGAGTAGACGCGCAAGTCGGCGAGCCAGCCGTTGTACCAGCGATTGGCGGTCGTGCTCTGCCGCGTCAATCCGATCGTGACGTTGTAGAGCGGATTGAGCTGCGTGTTGATCGCGCGATCGGCCGATCGAGGGTCGATCGACTGAACGACGCCGTCGACGTAGTGGATGATCTGGTGACCGTTCGTCGCGCCTTCGATGTGGTGCCAAGTTCCGTCGTCGACGATCGCCTCTCCGCCAACGTTCTGTCCGCCTTGATACTCCGTACGGATCGCACCTACCGGACCCTGTCCGCCCGTGTTGACGCGAGTGTGCCACTTGAGCCCGTTCGCAGGCGTCCCGTAGCCGAACATGTCGTTCGCGCCGGGCTGGGTCGTTTTCATCCAAAACGTGATCGAGCGCGCGTCTGTGCCGCCGATGCCGGGAAAGCCGGTCTGAAGATAGTTGTTCGCGCCTTGAAAGAGCGCGGCGTCCTCCTGGTTCGGCCCGATCTCGTTCGGACCGACTTCGACCGGATCGAAGAGGACTTCGGTCGACGCAGGGCTCTCACCCAGGTAGGCGTCGAAGTTCTTGTCGATCTCGTTGAGGTAATCGCCGTCGAGCGGCCAGTGTTGAACGAGCTCGGGAACCTGTGCGTTCGCTAATCCGTTGACGAAAAGTAGCGCCGTCGACAAAGCGACCGACGACACGAGGAGACGACGCGCCGAGTGGCGCTGCGTGCACATGAACATTTGACTTCCTCCCGAACTCGCCGACGCGGCGGATCGCATGCCGACGAGGTAACCCAACAAGAAGTGAGACGATCTGCTTCCAGAATACCGCTTACACCGACCGAGTTTCCCCGTTTCGTTCGCGAAATCCGCGAGGCGCATCGAATCCGCGAGGTCTTAATGTACTATGAGTGCATGTGGTGTCGAACGGCTCTTCGAAGGACTTTTGTGTTCTTGGCGGTGGTGATCAGCGCTTCCGCCAACGTTTCCGCCCAAGACGGCGGGATTCAGCTGCTGGCTGGCGAAACGCTCTTCGCGGAGGGTTTTCGCACGTCGATGAGCCACATTTACGAGCGTGACGACCGTCTCTATCGAGGATCTTCTCGCATAGGTGACCCTACGGATCGGCAGTTCGAGAAACATCGCGCGGTCTTCGGCCTCGACTACGGCCTTCTGCCGGAGCTGACGCTCTCGGCGCTCGTCCCGACCGTCCACATCGAGCAGCGTGTGCGTGGCGCCGGAGGCTCGCAGTTTCTGCGTGCCACGGGACTGGGAGATATCGCGCTTCTCGGAAAGTACCGCGTCTGGAAGAGAGATTGGCCGCTCAGCACGTTCAATCTCGCGCTCATCGGCGGTCTCGAGACGCCGACGGGAGACACGCGTGCGCGCGACGGTGGTATGCGTCTCGGCCCGACGCTCCAGCCTGGTTCAGGATCGTGGGATCCGATCGCGGCGGTCGCGGCGACTTTGAGCATCAACCGCGTGCGTTTCGACGCGAGCATCCTCGGGAAGGTCAACACGGAGGGTTCCCGCGATTACGCGGACGGGGACTTTTTCGGGGCGCGCGCGGTGATCAAGTACCGCTTCTTGCATATGCAGTATCCCGGCCCGACGGCGGGGTTGAGCGCTGGCGTGACCTATCGTCACGAAGGACGCGACGAGATCGACGGTCGCGGAGTGCGAAACACGGGTTTCGATGAGATACTCATCGGGTGTGGCTTGACCTGTCACCCCTCGCCTGGCTGGGACGTGTCGATCAGCGTCCAGGCACCGTTTTATCGTGACGTGCGCGGTACGCAGCTCTCGGAAGGCTTGCGGACTTTCGTCGCGGTCGGAATCAGATTCTGATTCTGATTCTGATTCTGAGTCTTTAACGAGAGAGACCTTCGATGAGCTTTCGAAACCTGATCGCGACTTTCAGTGTCGTCCTTCTCACGATCGTCGGAGCCGGCTGCAATACGGCGCCGACGAAGGTCGAGCTGACGCCGGGCTCCTTCGCCGTACTGCGTCTCTCATTCGAGACGTGAATATGAAACGACAAGGCCTTCGGTCTCGAGAAGGCCTTAGCGCGCCGGTGCGGCGCCACAGCTGTCGAGCTCGACACGTGTGATTCGTGGCTCAAGTATCGCGTCGACGATCCGCTGAAGATCGATTTTCAGGAGATCGCCAAGGCGTCGTACAGCGCGGGGTACACGTTGACGGGCGTCGAGATCGAGACGATCGGAGACGTCGTCGTCGAGCGCTGTCAGACGTGCGAAAAGGACGCCCCGTTCTTGAAGCTCCGCAAAACGGGGCAGAAGCTCGAGCTGGCAGGAGTCGCCTCGGCGAAGAAGGACGCGCGCTTGCGCGTCAAGGTCGGCGATTGGAAGACGGAGCACCCGAAGTTGATCCTCGAGAACTCACCGAGCCCAGCAAATTGAGCCGAGTATTCGGTCGCCGATCAGTACCGGGGAGACGTGCCGATGCGATGATGAGTTTCGATTCTGCTCGTTCGGCTATCTTCCGAACGGGTGAGCTCAGAGCTCAGATTCTGATCCGTTGGGGCTGATTTGAGGTGAAGTTCGGATCCCGTCACAGTGGCCTTTTGCCGAGGAGAACAGTCCGACACCGTCAGACGACAGCATTCATGGACAGGGATTCTGATCCCGAATGATCACGCGAATTGAGGCGCTCCGGCGTCGATGTCTGGGGTTTGTTCAGCAGAATCTGAACGGATTTCAGGTACTTGTCGGTCCGAACGCGCCTGGCAAGACGACATTCCTCGACGTCATCTCGTTTCTCTCGACACTCGTCTCGGACGGGCCGGAGAGTGCGATCGGTGATCGAACGGCGAACTTTCGCGATTTGCTCTGGATGCAGGACGGCAATGGCTTCGAGCTCGCGATCGAAGCACGGATTCCGGACGAGCTTCGACCGCCGGATTCTGGTCCAGAGTATGACCGAGGTCGGAATCGGGCAGACCGCTCCCGATTCGTAACCGACCATCCTCCACGAGAATCTACGTCGTCGGAAGGATTCTCCCTCACCTCGGTTTCGGCGGCGCGAGTTCTTTCCTGCTGCTCGACCTGCCCCCGATTCCGTATTCTTACCGAAGGGCGCCAAGAACACGTGCCGGGTCATCAGCAAGGTTCCGAGTGGGAACGACAACTTCAAGACCGAGCCATGGGGAATCCGAAATGAAGGGCAGAAGAAGCCCTGGGCGCATTCGTTTCGATTAGCAGCCTGTTGAAGAAGTGCTTGGAGTGGTTGTGGGTTCCGCGACCCTCCTCGATTTATCGTCAGCTCGCCTGTCGCCCCATGTGCTCCGAGTTTGAGGCCGTTCCTCGGGGGGCGATCCCGTTTCGTGTGAAGGTGGATTGAAGTATCGTTCGCCCCCGTGCGGTTGGGACCTCTGCATCGACGTCGGCCCTGAATCGTCGGTCAGCGTTCTCGCATCTGATGCCCCGTGGGAGTGGCGATGTCCCGCCTCAGGCGCGTACGGCGATATTATCGCGCGTGATCAGCTCGGGGTGATCGGCCCAGTCGGTCGCGGTGATCTCGTCGCGACCTTTGCCGATGAGCTGGCGGGCTTTGCCGGAGTTGTAGTTCGACATGCCGCGGGCGAACTCGACACCGTTCGAGTCGATGATGCTGAGGACGTCGCCGCGGCGGAAGTCTTCGTCGATGCTCGTGACGCCGCTGAAGAGGAGGCTCGAGCTTCGATGGATGAGCGCGTCGCGTGCGCCGTCGTTGACGTGGACTCGTCCCGAGGTCGCGCTCGCGAATGCAATCCAGTGTTTGCGACTCTGGAGTCGCCCTTTTGGTAGGAAGAGTGAGCCGACGTCCTCGCCGTCGAAGATGCGTCGGATCGTCGTCGGGTCGAGGCCGTTCGCGATCAGTGACGGTACACCGCTCTTGACGGCAACCTCGACGGCTCCGATCTTCGACGCCATACCGCCGCGTCCACGTGCGCTTCCCGAGCCGACCATCTTGTAGACGTCGGAATTGATCTCGGGAACGACCGAGATCGGCCTGAGCGAATTGCTGCTCGAGCTGCTGATCGAGCTGCTGATCGAGCTGGCGGGCGACGATGGGTAGAGTCCGTCGACGTCCGACAGAATCAGGAGCAGATCCGCCTCGAGCTTCGACGCGACGAGTGCCGAAAGCTCGTCGTTGTCGCCGAAGACGGGAGGACGGTTCGCGTCGACGACGTGCTTCTCGATTTCACTCGTCGAGATCGAGTCGTTCTCGTTGACGATCGGGATGACGCCGAGCTCGATGAGTCGCGACATCGTGTTGCGCAGGTTGAGGTACCTCTTGCGCGAGGCGAAGTCCTCCTCGGTGATGAGGATCTGGGCCGTCGGAATCTGAAAGCGGTCGAAGGCCTGTTGGTAGATCGCCATCAGACGGATCTGACCGACGGCGGCGCTCGCCTGCTTGTCGCGCAGAAAGGTCGGGCGCTCGGCGAAGCCGAGGCTGTTCATGCCCATGCTGATCGCGCCGGACGAGACGATGATCAGGCGGATGCCTCGCCGCTTGAGGTCGACGAGCTCCTCGATGAGCGTGTGGACGCGGCCGATCGCCATCTCGCCCGAATCGCGCGAGAGGACGTTCGTTCCGATCTTCACGACGGCCGTGCCGACGCTGCGAAGGAGCTCGCGACGGTCGGGCAGCGCGTTCGTGATGGGAGTGTTCGCGTCCTGTGCCATTCGGCCGATTGTAACGCTGCTACGCGTTACAGTGCTCAGACTCTGTTTCTTCTGTCCCGGAATCGTCGTTCTTGGGGGCCGGCCTGTGGATCGTCACTCGGCCGACGCCCGCGTAGTGGAAGCCGTTCTCGGCGATTTCCTGCGGGTCGTAGATATTGCGTGCGTCGATCATGATCGGCTCGGCCATGAGCTTCTTGACGCGCGGGAAGTCGAGATTGCGGAAGACGTCCCACTCGGTCATCACGACGACGGCCGAGGCACCCTCGACGGCCTCGTAAGGCGTGCCGGTGAACTCGATCTTCGAGCCGAAGACGCCGCGCGTGTTGTCCATCGCTTCCGGGTCGTACGTCGCCACCTGGGCTCCTTCTCCGAGGAGCTGCTCGATGAGGGTCAACGAGGCCGACTCGCGGATGTCATCGGTGCGCGGCTTGAAGCTCAATCCCCAAATCGCGACCTTCTTGCCCGCGACGTCGGGAAGCAGCTGTTGGAGACGCTCGAGATGCGACTTCTTGTGGGTCTCGTTGACCTGATCGATCGCGGGGAAGAGGTTCGAGTTGATCTGGTGGTCTTCGAGCGTTTCTACGAGCGCTCGAACATCCTTCGGGAAGCACGAGCCGCCGTACCCGGGCGAGGCCTGGAGGAAGCGGGGACCGATGCGACCGTCGAGCCCGATGCCCTGCGACACGTCCTTGATATCCGCGCCGATCTTTTCGCAGAGGCCCGTCAGCGCGTTCATGAACGAGATGCGCGACGCGAGCATCGCATTGGCCGCGTACTTGATCAGCTCGGCCGTTTCCGGATTCGTGAAGAGTATCGGGCGATTGACGCGCGAGTGCGGCGCGTAGAGGCGTCCGAGAACTTCTCGGCTGCGCTCGTTGTTCGTTCCGATGACGATGCGATCGGGATTCTGGAAGTCCTTGATCGCCGCGCCTTCCTTGAGGAACTCGGGATTGCTCGCGACGTCGAAGGGCTGGTCGGTGATCTGCGAGATCTGACGCGTGAGCCTCGCGGCGGTGCCGACGGGCACGGTGCTCTTGTCGACGATGACCGTGAAGCCTTCCATGTTCTCCGCGATCGTCTGCGCAGCGGCCTCGACGTAGCTCAGATCCGCGCGACCGACGCCTTTCTGCGGCGTGCCGACGCAGATGAATACGACCTCGCTCTCACGGATGGCTGCCGCGGAGTCCGTCGTGAAGTGGAGCCGGCCCTCGCTCGTGTTGCGACGCATGAGGTCGTCGAGGCCTGGCTCGTAGATCGGGACGACGCCGTCCTGGAGGCTCTTGATCTTCTCTTCATTGACATCGACGCAGACGACGTCGTTTCCCAGGTCGGCGAAGCAGGATCCGGTAACCAGTCCTACGTAGCCCGTTCCCATCATCGCGATCTTCATAGCAGCGTCTCCACTTCGTCAAACAACCAGAGCTCGTCCTGTGGCGCGATCAGTCTCACACGAAGGGATGATCGGCCGAAAGGGCGTGGGAGATAGAGTTTTGAGTCCGAGAACCGCGGCTTCCGGTGTGGAAACGTGGGAACATCGGGCAAACACGCCGCGTAGCACCGATGACTCGGCGGGCTTCGTCGATCAAGGCCGCTGGGTCCATTCTTCGAGTCGGACGATCGCAGGTAGGGGGTGGGAAGCGATCTCGGACTCGGTGGGACCCAGCGGCCTATTTCTCTTGCTTCATACGGTTTGCCGCTTTACGGAAGGGCGTGCTCGCCTTACGGGACGAGCGGTCGTCGAACTTATCGGCCCTTTGTCACCGTTCTGTCATCCGCCGTGACAAAATCGGTGACAAAACTCGGGGTGGCGCGATCGGCTGGAGCGATGACGATAGCGACATGTCCCACGTCGTCTGCGAACCCTGTCTCGGTTGCCGCTACACCGACTGCGTCGCGGTCTGCCCGGTCGACTGCTTCCGTGAGAGCGACCGACGGCTCGTCATCCTCCCCGATGGCCCCGGCGGCTGCATCGACTGTGAGCTGTGTGTTCCCGAGTGCCCGGTGAACGCGATTCTTCGCGACATCGACGTTCCGACCGGGTGGGAAGTGTGGATCGAGATCAACGCTCGAGAGGCTCCGACGCTCCCCGTTGTTCTGCAGAGTTCAGGTCCTCTTCCTGGCGCCCCGCCTCGACCTTCCGAGTCGTAGCGCCCCGCCCGTCGAAATAGCTGTTTTCGGCCGCCAGAGGGCCCTTTTTTGCTGTTCCTTCGGGGGAACAATCGCCTACAATCCCGAGCTTTTGCGCGACAAAGCAAGAACCTGAAGAACGCAATCAAGGACAGCAACGAAAGGTCGGTTATGGCTTCTCACAAGTACGTGTACTTCTTCGGCGCTGGAAAGGCCGAGGGTAAGGGCCACATGCGCGAGCTCCTGGGAGGAAAGGGAGCGAACTTGGCCGAGATGGCAGGTCACCCCAACCTGCGACTTCCCGTGCCGCCGGGATTCACCATCACGACCGAAGTATGCACCTACTACTACGACAACAAGCGTAAGTACCCGAAGGAGCTCAAGGCTCAGGTCGAAGCGGCGCTCAAGAAGACCGACCGCGCGATGAAGAAGAAGTTCGGCGATCCGAAGAACCCGCTTCTCTTCTCGGTTCGATCGGGTGCGCGCAGCTCGATGCCCGGAATGATGGAGACCGTCCTCAATATCGGTCTCACGACGAAGACGATCCCCGGTCTCATCGAGCAGACCGGTGGCAACGAGCGTTTCGTCTACGACGCCTACCGTCGCCTGATCACGATGTACTCCGACGTCGTGATGGAGAAGGCCGCGGGCAAGGAGCCGGGCGAGGGCGAGGGAATCCGCCACCAGCTCGAGCACATGTTCGAGGCGAAGAAGAACGAGCTCGGTGTCACTGAGGACACCGACGTCGGCGCAGAGGATCTCAAGGAGCTCTGCGCGGCGATGAAGAAGAAGGTCAAGGAAGTCCTCGGGAAGCCGTTCCCGGACAAGGCCGAAGATCAGATCTGGGGCGGTATCAGCTCCGTCTTCGCGTCGTGGAACGGAAAGCGCGCGGTCGCCTACCGCAACATCGAAGGTATCCCGCATGAGTGGGGCACGGCCGTCAACGTCCAGGCGATGGTCTTCGGTAACATGGGCGACGATTGTGCCACCGGAGTTGCGTTCACGCGCGACCCTGGGACCGGCCAGAACATCTTTTACGGCGAGTACCTCGTCAACGCGCAGGGCGAGGACGTCGTCGCCGGTATCCGTACGCCGGGTCCGATCAACGTCGATTCGACCGTCGAGTCGAACCGCGAGATGGTCACGCTCGCGAAGTACATGCCGAAGGCGTACAAGGAGCTCGACTCCATCCAGAAGCGCCTCGAGAAGCACTACCACGACATGCAGGACATCGAGTTCACGATCGAAAAGGGTCGGCTCTTCATGCTCCAGTGTCGTGTCGGTAAGCGTAACGGTCCCGCGGCCGTCCGCATGGCCGTCGAGATGCACAAAGAGCGCCTGATCTCGGCCGAAGAGGCGATCACGCGTGTCACGGCGGATCAGCTCGATGAGCTGCTCCATCCGATTCTCGATCCGGCCGGCGAGAAGGTCGCGACGCAGGTCGCCAAGGGCCTTCCCGCGGGTCCCGGTGGTGCGGTCGGAAAGATCGCGTTCACTTCGGACGAGGCTGTCGAGCGCGCCGCGAAGGGCGAGACGGTCATCCTCGTTCGTGGTGAGACGAACCCCGAGGACGTCGAGGGCATGCGCGCCTCGATCGCCGTTCTCACCTCGCGTGGCGGAATGACCTCGCACGCGGCGCTCGTCGCCCGTGGTTGGGGTAAGTGCTGCATCGTCGGTTGTGCCGATCTCGACATCGACACGAAGAAGAAGACGATCAGGGTCGACGGTCATACCTTCACCACGACCGACACGCTCAGCCTCAACGGCTCGAAGGGTAACGTCTACGCCGGCGCGCTTCCGATGGTCGAGGCCGGAGGCGACGAGACCTTCGATCACTTCCTCAAGCTCTGCGACAAGATCCGTCGCCTCGACGTCCGCACGAACGCGGACACGCCCGAGGATTCGGCCAAGGCCCGCAGCTTCGGCGCGCAGGGCATCGGCCTCTTTCGCACCGAGCACATGTTCTACGGCGAGCACTCCGAGGCTCCGCTGAAGCGCATGCGCCAGATGATCCTCGCCGACTCCGACAAGAAGCGTCAGAAGGCGATCGATCAGCTCTTCCCGTTCATCAAGAAGGACATCAAGGCGACGCTCGAGGCGATGGCCGGCCTGCCTGTCACGATTCGTCTCCTCGATCCGCCGCTTCACGAGTTCGTCCCGCACGAGGAGAAGAAGCTCGCGGACTTGGCTCTCGAGCTCGGCCTCAACTTCGACACCG
>CAYZGY010000110.1:12834-14467 GCA_964478085.1 uncultured Planctomycetia bacterium | reverse complement strand
CGTCGACCCCGATCATCAACGATCCGGGCGCACGCGGCTTGCGCATCTTCTCTGAAGGCCCCGAGGCTCCGTTCGAGATCGGCGGACCGCAGACCTTCCTCGGTCTCGGACCTCGCATGCCGTTCCCCGAAGGCTTGCCTCCGGAGCTCGAAGTTCTGCTCGGCGAGATTCTCGCTCCTCGCGCCCCCGTGACGCACGTCTTCGCGAGCGCGGTCGAGCTACCCGACGGGCGCGTGCTCGTCTCTGCCTCGCCGATCGCGACGAACGCCCCCGGCCTCCCCTTCCCGCCGGGAGTCGTCCCACCGGAAGACGTCGACCCGGATCCCGACGCGCCGCGCACGAACCCCGAGGACTTCGACCTCTTCGTGCTCGACCTGCCGAGCCCCGATGCGTTCGATGGAACGATCCGGCTCGAACCGCACTTCGGAGAGCTGGAGCGCGCAGAGCTCGACGCCGTTCCGCTCGTCGCTCGCGAGACGCCTCCCGTTCTCGCCGATCGCGTCGACCGCTCGCTCGATCCGATCGTGCCCCAGACGGTCGAGGAGGCCTACGAGAGCGGTGGCTCCTTCGAGTTCATCGTCGAGAACATCCACCACCAACCGCCCGTCGACGTCGAGACCGTCGGTGCCCCTCCGGTCGGGAAGGCGCTCGCGATCGAGTTCTACATGGCTCCCCAAGGCCCAGCGACGGTCGCCGGAGAGCGGGCGAAGCTCATCCGTCGCGTCGACATCCCGCCGAGCGGTCGTGTCGAGGTCGAGCTTCCCGCGGGTGTCCCCCTCTTCGAGGTCTTGCGACGACCGGACGGCGGCATCGCGCAAGGTCGCGATCAACAGATCTATCACGTCGGCGGAATGAACTTCGGCCGCGCTGGTGAGCAGAACCGCTGCGTCGGCTGCCACGCCGGACACACCCTCCTCGAGCTTCCCGAAGAGGACGAGCTCGCGTGGACGAACCTCGCGCCGAGCGCGGCCATCAGCGCGATCGGAACGGCGGGTGCCGGCGTTTTCCTCCCCGACGACCAGCCGGGCGACGAAGAGCCGGTCGGTCAGGACGGGAACGGCCGACGCGGTGACCCCGCCATCGCCGGCACGAGCACCAACCCGCCCCACCTCCTCGTCGACCGCTCGACGCGCCCCTTCTTCTCCGAGTGGGCGGCCGAGCTCGGCGTCGATAGCGAAGTCCGAATGCGCTGGACGGTTCCCGTTCGCGCGCGCGAGCTCGTCGTACACGCGCCACGCGTCCACCTCGAGGGTGCCTTCGCCGAGCGCAAGATGCGCATCGACGGCTTCACCCTGACGCTCTCCCGCGACGGATCGGTCGTCGAGACCCGCCCAGTGACCGCCGCGATCGAGCTCGGTGAGCAAGTTCGCGTTCGACTCGACGCGAGCGAGATCTTCGACCATCTCGCGATCACGATCGACGCCGACGACGTCGAAGGCCGGTTCAACGACACGAGCGGCGCCGCGCTCGCCGAGATCGAGGTCGTCGGACAGGTCGCCGATCTCGACCTGCCCCCCCAGGTCCTCTTGCGTCGCGGTGACGCGACGTGTGACGGAGCCGTCAATCTGACGGACTCGATCGTGATCCTCCATCGACTCTTCTCGGGCGGCGCTCGACTCTGCTGCGAGCTCGC
>CAYZGY010000110.1:0-12824 GCA_964478085.1 uncultured Planctomycetia bacterium | reverse complement strand
GTCAACATCGCGGACGCGATCGGCCTCCTCGAGTTCTTCTTCCGTGGTGGCAAGCCACCCGCCGCACCCGGTCCGCGAGAGTGCGGAGGGGTCGAGGAGACAGAACTGACCTGCGACGATCAGACGGTCTGTTCTTAGGGGGCATCCCGACCAGCAAGGCGACATACGGAGTCGGAAGGCTTAACTTCACCCGCCCAGCGGTACGCGAGCGATCACAGGATCGTGGTCGCTCGCGGCCCGCGGGAACTCACTGTTGACGTGGACGACATCGACTTCCGAGGCCGCCGCGTTACGCGACACGATGATGTGATCGAGCACCTGTGCGTTGCCCTCGTAGATGTACGTGTACCGCTCTTCGCGCGGTAGGCGCTCGATGAGATTGACGAAGGCCCCGTCGTCTCCGACGAGGTCCCGCACCGAGCGCGAGTACTCGTAGTCGTTGAGGTCTCCGAGCGCGACGACGATCGCGGCAGGCTCGGCGCGCACGAGCTCGAGCAATTTTGCGCGCAAGTACGCAGCCTGACGTCGACGCTTGGCCTCCCCCTTGTCACCGGCCGGTTGGCGCCGGCCGAACGTCGGGGGACTCCCGTACTTCGAGGTCAGGTGGCTGTTGACGACGTGGACCGTCTTGCCTCGGATGCGAAACTGACCGTAGAGCGACTTCCGCGAATTCTGGAAGAACTCCTCGCCGACACCGAGGCGCGCGGGGCTGGCGAATCCCCCATCCGAGCCGCTCGAGTCGACGAAGACCACCCGTGCCTTGCGATAGAGATACGCCACGCGGATATTCCCGCCAGGCTGACCGCCGTCGGCATCGTCGGCAGGGTCAAGCTGGCGAATCGCGTACTCGGGGCCACCGGCCTTCGAGATCGCACGCACGAGATCTCCGAGCGTCTTCTTCGCGCTCACGACCGTATCGTTCTCGGGCCCGTTGTCGTCTTGCACCTCCTGCAACGCGACGATGTCGGGAGCGTCGAGGTTCGTCGCGATGTGATTCGCGATGCGCGTCATACGACTCGTGTTCTTCGCCGAGAGATTCCAGACGTTGTAGGTCGCGATCGTCAGCACGCCCGGCCCTGTCTTCGTCGCCGAACTCTCCTCACGTAGCGCACTCTCGCGAACGATGAGCGACTTCGAGGCCCTCTCCTCGAGGAGGAGCTCGAAGTTCCCGAAGGAATAGCCGAGCACGCCGACGAGACGCTCGAGCCGCGCGCCGACCCCGAGCGAGCGAGTCGAGCCGCGATGAAATCTCACGCGAACGCGATCGGGATTGACCGCGCCCGGCCCACGCAGGAGGCCGTCACGCGAGGTCCTCACCTCACCCTCGGACCTACCGGAGTCTTCGATTCGCACCCAAATCTCTCCGTAGCGAGTCGGCGATCGAGACGCGCATCCCCTCGAGGCTCTCGAAGAAATCGATCGCGTCTGCTCCAGGATCGAACTTCCCACCAGCCGCCTCGACGTCGCCGTCGATCGCGTCGTCGCAAACGGATTCGCGCGGCGGACTCCGACCGGCGGCGCCGAGGACGACGGCCGCAGGGAGCGCCTGGTCACGCTGCGAGACGCGAACCGCGCTCGACGAAATCTGCGTCGTCGACAAATTCCCCGTGGAGCGCCCCCCGGGAACGAACTCGGTGACGCGTCCGTCGACGACGACCTCATCACCGACGCGGACCGCCGGTGCCGAACGGGTGAAGACGAAGAGTGCTTCCGACGTCGACGGATCGCCGTCGGACTTCGGATCCTGAAGATAAAACCCCCGACGCTCGACGCGCGTGACGATGCCCTCGACCCCGGCGACATCCGTCCCGGTCATCGGCGAACGATGCGCGCGCCCCTGGATATCGCGAATCCGCGAGACGGCCGCCGGAGACTGAATCGAGCCGCGTTCGACCCGCGCCGGCGTGTTCAAGCGAACCTCGGGTGACGGAATTTCGAGCTCTCGCGGACGCTTCGGCTTCACGAGCAGGGCCTTTTCGGCGAAGAGGCGAAGCTGCTGGCGGACCCCCGGAGAGAACGTGAAGTCGGTTGTCTCTCCGTCGAAACTGCCACCGTCCAGCGTTCCGACGAGATGCCCCGCGGTCGCGATCGCCGCGAACTCCTCCCCCGTGAACGTCACCGCGGCGTCGGCGAAGAGTCGGCGGTGAGCCTTGATCACGCGACGATCCGCACGCATCGAAAGAGTCTGAAAGTCGATGTAGCGGAAGACCGCGGTCACTTGATCGGCCGGCTTGTGCTCGAGCACGTAGTCCGGGATGGTCGCGGTGAAATGCACCTCCCCGAAAAAGACTCCCTCGAGATCCACCGGCCCGAGTGTCAATGTGCGCGTGTCGGCGACGCGATCGTACTCGTCGACGATCTGTGGACCGTGACAACCGATCGAGCTCAGGACCGCGAAAGCGGTAACCACGTACGCGAAAAACCGTCCGGATCGTCTCTGGACCGACATCGAAACTCCTCTACTCTTCAGATTCCCATCGCGCGAAGAACTTTCGCCTTCGCCGAGCTCGATGGCTGACTCCAATCTTCGCGGTAGTCGAAGATCTCGTGAATGCCGCGAGCGCCGTAGCGATCATCGAGAATCTCGACGCAGTCGGGCGTGATAAATGCCGGGTGCTCGAACCCGCAGGCACGACTCACCTGGAGAAGCTCCTTGCGGAGGACCGCGATGTAGTTCGCGAAACGGTACGCCTTGTGCCTCGGGTCGAGTCCGCGCATGAGCCACTTGGACTGGGTAGCTACGCCGGTCGGGCAGTGCCCCGTGTGGCAGACCTGTGCCTGAATGCAACCGATCGCCATCATCGCCTCGCGACCGACGTGGATCAGATCACAACCGAGCGCGAACGCCATGATCGCCGACTCGGGAAAGCCGAGCTTGCCCGCTCCGACGAAGACGACCTTGTCTTGAAGACCCTGAGCAGCAAAGGCGTGGTAGACGCGACTCATCCCGATCTTGAACGGGAACGAGATATGGTCGGAGAAAACGAGAGGGGCCGCGCCCGTCCCGCCCTCTCCTCCGTCGATGGCGACGAAGTCGATGCCGCGATCGGCCGTCGCCATCTTCGCGGCGAGCTCATCCCAGAAGCTCCCGTCGCCGACTGCCGCCTTGATACCGATCGGCACACCAGTCTCCGTCGCGAGCAGCTCGACGAAGTCGAGCAGGCTGTCGACGTCGCCAAACGCCGAATGCGACGCGGGACTGGCACAATCCCGTCCCATCGGAATGCCGCGGATTTCCGAAATCTCCGCCGTGATCTTCGAGGCGGGAAGCAGCCCGCCCATGCCGGGCTTCGCTCCCTGGCTCAGCTTGATCTCGACTGCGCGGACCGGGTGCTTCGCGACTTGCTCTTTGAATTCTTCGAGATCGAAACCGCCCTTCGAGTCGCGACAGCCGAAGTACCCCGTTCCGATCTGCCAGATCAGGTCACCGCCATGGAGGTGATGCGGCGCGATGCCGCCTTCGCCCGTGTTGTGAAGGCAACCGCAGGCCGCCGCTCCTCGATTGAGGGCCTCGATCGCAGTCGCGCTCAGCGACCCGAAGCTCATACCCGATATGTTGACGATCGACTCCGGCCGAAACGCCTTCTCTCGCCCCCGGTGCTCGCCCACGACCTTGGCACAAGGAACCGGGTAGGTAAATCCGTCTTCGCCTTCGCCGGGAAGCTTCGATGTCACGGGAAAGGAGCTGTGCTTGAGAATGACGTGGTTCGAGGAGTGCTCGAGATCGTTGTCCGTTCCGAAACCGAAGTAGTTGTTCTGCTTTTTCGACGAAGCGTAGACCCAACGGCGCTGATCACGGCTGAAGGGCCTCTCCTCGTCGTTCGACGTCACGATGTACTGGCGGAGCTCCGGACCGACGGACTCGAGAAGGTAACGAAAGTGCCCGATGATCGGAAAGTTGCGCAAGATCGCGTGCTTCGTCTGCAGAAGATCGTAGATCGCGACGACGATCACGAGGCAGACGATGACTCCGATCGTCCAGTACAGCCACTCCATAGAACCGTTCTCCCGCTTCGAGTCTTTCGCTCGCTCGAATTTCGCTCGCCCAGATCGTATCCGAGAGCCGGTGAACGAGCCACCATCTGCGAAACGGATCGCTCGCTCGACGAAGCTCGAGCGCGAACCTACAATCGGGAGGAACACGAAGCGTCTCACTATGCGTCCGCGAACTCACACGATCTTCGCAATTCTTCTTCTCGTTTCGTCGCTCGGCGGCTGCTCTCGCCCGCGCAAGGTCGAACAGGTCTCGGTGGCGCAGCTGCGACAAGAGGCGTACGACACATCCGAGGCAGGATTCGCGCACGCCGAGCTCATCTTCGCGACTCCGGACGCGAGTCGGCCAGAGATCGCGCAGGCTCTCATCCTGGTGCGGAAGCGCAAGGCTGCCGAGAAAAAGGACGATCCGGATACGCGAGCGAGCGATGACGCCTCGCAAGAGGTCGAGTTCTACGAGGACGAGATCTCGATCCTCGGCAAGGTGTACAAGCGCCGCGTCTACTGGTGGACCTTCTCCGACAGCAGAAGGACCGAAGGGACGAGCCACGCGATCAGCGTCGTGCTCGATGCGGAAGGCTACCCGGCCATCGTCGAGCGACTCGATCGCGACTCGGCGCTACGTCGCGTCTTCGTCTCGAAGAAACTCGAGGAGGCTGCCCAGAAGATCCACGAGGCTCCACTCGACGGCCGACGACTCGTGGTCGAAGGATCGGTGGACGAGTTTCCGAATCTCGTCGTACCCGGATCCTTCGCGCATTCACCCTTGGGGCTCGGCAACTTCGTCTACATCGATGAAGAAGATGCGGCGCTCGTGGCGTCTCTCTGTCGCTGCGAGCCTCCTCGGATCGGCGATATCACGTCGAGCTCGAGCTACGCTCTCCGAGAATCGGACGAAGAGAGGTTTCTGAGCTCGAAACGATGGGACCCCGCCCCTGGTGGCGAGGAGATCGCCGAGGGACTGCGTCTTCCACCCGAGCTGTGATCACGGGATGGGGGCTCAGAAAGCGAAACCGTAGTCGTGGTGCGGGCCGAACTCTTCGATGAGCGCCTCGATCTCGGCCTCGATATCGTCACCGCTCGACGCGCCCGTCGCCCCGCCGGCCATGCGCAGGCGATCGTTGCGCTTCGTCGCGCTGCCCGAGCCGATCGCGAGCTGGCCTTCGAGAGTCGTGAGAGCATCGACGGCGGCCCGCATCAGAGAGTCGTTCCGCGCCAGACGTACCGAACCGGCGAGCTCGAACCTGATTCCGAGGCCAGGCGCGATCGCCCCACCGTCCGGCTCACCGATGCCGATCGTCGATCACGCCGGCTGCGACACCCGACTTGAGCGAGTTGCCCGCACCTTGAACGAGGTAGATCGCGATGAGCGCGAGGACCGTCGCGAGCCCGAACGAGACCGCGAGCTCGATCAAGGTGAATCCGCTACGGACGGCCATCGCCCGTGATACTGACTGACGCTGCCCGATCGTCGCCATGTTTCTGCTCCCGACAGACTGCTGACCCAGCGCCCCCGCCCGAATCGCGGGGCGACGCAGAAAAAGACGACCCCGATCGGACGAAGGCGGCCAAGATTCCCGGACGTTTCGTCGTAGCCCCTCGAGGGTAAAGCGCTTAGAAAGGCTCCGTAAAGTCCGCAAAAACCCTCTGGAGCGTGACCGCGAGACTTTACAGGACGCCTCATCCTGCTAAACTGGCGCCCTTCGGCTCTTCTCGAGAAGATCGAAGCTCCCTGTTCCCCCGTCGCCACCGTCGCCCGGGGGGTCTTCCCTCTCCAGGAACGTCACCAAAGCAAGGACACGAAGATGGCTCGATACACGCGTTACTACACGCCGACAACCGTCGGCAAGAAGATGGAGAACGGCAAGATCTACATCGACTACAAGAACGTCGACGATCTCCGCCGCATCCTCAGCGCCAACGGCAAGCTCCTCTCGCGTCAGCGCACGCGCCTCTCGGCGATGCTGCAGCGTCACGCGGCCCGTGCCATCAAGAACGCACGCTTCATGGCGTTGCTTCCCTACGATTCGGAAATGCGATAGGCTCTCCTCGGATCTTCGGAAACGCGAGGGTTCACGTCGGGCGCGAAGCGGCCGTCCTCGCGTCTCGCGGCGGGTCGCCGCGACGTGGCGTCAACACGGTCACCGGCCACATTCGACCTGGGCCATCACGATCCGTCGCCACTCTCCAGCTGGTGCGGCACGTGACCGTTGCGATCGTAGACGAAGACCTTGTGGTTCTCGTAGATCTCGCACCGCCCGACGTCGGCGAAGAGCATCTGCATGCGGTTGTAGCCCGTCGGCGCGAACTGGTACGGATGCCAACCTCGGTTGAAGCCGAACGAGTAGTCGTCGCCCGTGACCTGCACGTCCTGGATCGGCGGGTCGATGACGCGCGCCAGAACGGCCTCGAGCTGGGACTTGGCGCTGTCGTTACCGAGTCGGGAGACGAGGCCCTCGTCCGGCGTGTGCGGCACGACCGCGATGCAGCCGCTCGAGCAGATCGTCACCGCGGCGACGAAGACGAGACACAGCAGTTTCGAGATTCGCGTCATGAGCTCCTTCTGAGTTTCTTCCCGCCGCCCGCAGGTGAGTCTACCTCGAGCCGTGACGGACGATCGTTCGGATCGAGTAGAGGGAGTCCATCGCCGTGATAAACAGCGTCCGCCGATCCTTGCCACCGAAGCAGACGTTGGCGGTCCACCCTTCGGGCACGGCGATGTTCTCGATCTTCTGTCCGTCGGGACGGAAGACCGTCACACCATGGCCCGTGAGGTAGACGTTCCCGAGCTGGTCGATCGTCATGCCGTCGGAGCCCATCTCGCAGAAGAGTCGCCGATTCGTCAGTGTGCCGTCGGCGCGTCGAGAGTAGACGTACGTCTTCTTGGCGCCGATATCGGCGACGTACAGCAAGCGATCGCGCACGTTGCCGACGATTCCGTTCGGACGCTGAAAGCCTTCGGCGACTCGCGTGACGGTCTTGCCGTCGGCCGAGCGGTAGTAGACGCACTCGCCGTCCTGCTCCTTCGGTCCTCGCTTCCAGTACGGGCGCTTGTAGAACGGATCGGTGAAGTAGATGCCGCCATGCGGATCGATCCAGAGATCGTTCGGGCCATTAAGGAGCTTGCCGCCGAAGTTCCTGACGAGAACCTCGGACTTGCCGTCAGGCCCGATCGACCAGAGCTCGTTCTTCTCGTCCGCGCAGGCGATGAGCTGACCGTGCCGGTCGAAGTAGAGCCCGTTCGAGCGCCCCGCCGGCTGGAGAAACGTCGAGAGTTTTCCGTCCGTCGACCACTTGAGGATGCGATCGTTGGGCTGGTCCGTGAAGTAGACGTCCCCCTCGGCGTCGGACGTCGGCCCCTCGGTGAACTTGAACTCTTCCGCGAGACGCTCGAGCTTCGCGCCGGGCGCGACGATGGTCTCCTTCTCACGCCAGAGCCAGCGCAGCGAGTCGGCGAGGATCACGCCACCGTGCTTGCCGCTGTGCTTTCCTTCGCCGTAGACGAACGCACAGTCGTACTTCGCGAAACGCAGCGCCGCGGCCATCTGGAGATTCGCGAGCGGCCAGTGACCGTGCGGATTGTCGAGATCGGCTTCGCCACCCTGGAGAAAGACGCGGATCGGCTTCGGCGGCGTCTTGCGAATCAGCGCGGGGTAGACGTGGCCGCCGCGGATGTTCGTGAAGCTGCCGACGTGGCTGAGCACCTTGCGAAACGCGTCGGGTCGCTCCCACGCGACCGTCCAAGCGCAGATGCCGCCCGAGCTGATGCCGCAGATGGCGCGCTGGTCCGGGTCATCGGAGAACTTGAGCGTCTTCGCGACCTCGGGAAGGATCTCGTCGATCAGGAACCGCGCGTACTGATCCGAAAGCGTGTCGTACTCGAAGCTGCGATTCTCGGGGCGCGGCCGCCAGCCGGCCTTCGGCGGCAGCTCGTCCTTCTTGTGACCCGGGTCGATGAAGATGCCGATCGTCCCGGGCATCTCGCCGCGGTGGATGAGGTTGTCGAAGACGACCGGGGCGCGGAACTGCCCGTCTTCGCCGATGTACGCGTGCCCGTCCTGGAACACCATCAGCGCGGCGGGCTTCGACGCGTCGTACTGCGTCGGGACGTAGGTCCAGTAGCGCCGGATCGTCCCCTCGAAGACCTGGCTACGCCAAGTGTGCTCCTTCACCTCGCCCCGCGGGACGCCTTCCTGACGCTGCGATTCGGGTCCGAGCTCGTAGACCTCGTCACCGGCAAAGATCGACCGCGAAAAAACCGCCAGCAGGATCACGAGACTGTTGGGCAGCAGAAAGCGCTGCGACGCCGAGGGCATCGTCATGAGCATCGAGAATCTCCTCCAAACTCGACCCAGCGCAGGATTCGCCTGAAAACGCTGCTGGTCGGGGTGAATCGATCGTGCGAAGCACGTCGAGAGGGGGCTTCCCGAAAGCCCCCCGGAAAATCAGTACGACTTGGCAAAGACGCAGCGGCGCTTCGCGGGCTGACCGCTGAAGATACACTCGCCGGGCTCGTCGTTCGCGTCAACGGGGAAGCACCGCGGCGAGACCTTGAGCGCCTTGAGGATCTCCTCGCCCGCACCGTCGTCGGCGAAGTACGCAGTCGCGAATCCGCCTTCGAATTCGGTCGTGCCCTCGCTGCCGCGCTTCGTCGTGAAGAACTCGCGAAACTCGTCGAGGTTCGAGACGTCTTCGCTGCGCGCTTCACGGAACGCGACCGCGCGGTCGTAGAGCGACTTTTGAATGTCTTCGAGCGTCTCGCCGATCGTCGCGACGAACTCGGCACGGTCGATACCGGCTTTGTCCTTCGGACCGCGATCGCGCCGACCGACGAAGACCGAGCTCGACTCGATGTCGCGCGGGCCGATCTCGGCGCGCACCGGCACGCCGCGCTTGATGTGCTGCCAGACCTTCTCACCGCCGCGGATGTCCCGCGCGTCGAGCTCGACCCGGACGCGCTCGCCGCCGAAGGTCTGATCGGAGAGCTCATTCTGGAGCGACTCGCAGTACTCGAGCAACTGCTTGCGCTCGTCGTCCGATCGGAAGATGGGCACGAGCACGACGTGCTTCGGCGCGAGACGCGGCGGCACGACCATGCCGTCGTCGTCCGAGTGCGTCATGATCAAGCCACCGACGAGCCGCGTCGAGACGCCCCAAGACGTCGTCCACGCGTGGACGAGCTGCTCGTTCTCGTCGAGGAAGCGGATCTTGCACGCCTTCGCGAAGTTCTGCCCGAGGAAGTGCGAGGTCCCGGCCTGGAGAGCCTTGTGGTCCTGCATCATCGCCTCGATCGTGTACGTGTCGACAGCGCCCGGAAAGCGCTCGTCCTTCGACTTCTCGCCCCGGATGACGGGCATCGCCATGTAGTTCTCGGCGAAGTCCGCGTAGAGGTCGAGAATCTTGAGCGTCTCCTCGACGGCCTCTTCGCTCGTCGCGTGAACCGTGTGCCCTTCCTGCCAGAGGAACTCGGCTGTGCGCAGGAAGAGTCTCGTACGCATCTCCCAACGAACGACGTTCGCCCACTGGTTGATCAAGATCGGCAGGTCACGGTAGGACTGCACCCACTTGGCGTAGGTCTCGCCGATGATCGTCTCGCTCGTCGGACGGACGATGAGCGGCTCATCGAGCTCGCCCATCGGTACGAGGCCGCCGTTCGGACCGGGCTCGAGACGGTGGTGCGTGACGACCGCACACTCCTTGGCGAATCCCTCGACGTGCTCGGCTTCGCGCTCGAGGAAGCTCAGCGGAATGAAGAGCGGGAAGTACGCGTTGACGTGCCCCGTGTCCTTGAACATTCCGTCGAGGACACTCTGCATGTTCTCCCAAATCGAGTAGCCCCACGGCTTGATCACCATGCAGCCACGAACGGGAGAGACTTCGGCCAGGTCGGCCGCGCGCACCACCTGCTGGTACCACTCGGGGTAATCCTCGGCGCGCGTCGGCGAGATCGCGTTCTTGGGTTTCTTTGCCATCGTACTCAGCTCACAGCCCGACAGACTAGAGAGGTCGGTCTCGTCGTAAGCCGAGCGTCAAACAACCCGTGAAGGAAGCGGAAGAAAGCGAAGAGGAAGAAAGCGAAGAGGAAGAAAAAATCGCGCGGCTGCTTACGCGTCCGCTTCGGCCTTCTTCTTCTTGCCCTTGCGCGGCCTGACCAAGCCGGCCTTGAGGAGGGTCTGATAGGCGCCGTTCTTCGTGATCGTCCGGAGAGCGCGCGTCGAGATGCGGACGCGGACGTGACGGTTGAGTTCGGGGACCCAGATCGTCTTCCACTGCAGGTTGATCTTGAATTGGCGCTTCGTGATGCCGGTGGTCTTCTTACCGACGCCGCCCTTGGCCTTGGCGAGACCGCGGCGTGCGTACTTCATACCGACCTGGGTCTTCTTCCCTGTGACCTGGCAAACGCGACTCATCTTCCGACATCTCCAATAGTTCTCTGACGAAGTAGAACGGCCCCTTGTACCGAATCCCTCAGGCCTTTGCAAGGGAAAGGGAGGGCCCGCGAACGTCCACCGTACCGATCTGCAAAGCTTGACAGTCCTCGCCGCCACCCTTGAGATTGTCGCAGGTTCCGAGAAAGCGTGGACGGCGCCTTCGGATCAAACCCCAGAACATGCTTCTGCACAGTCGTTAGTGTATGTGTCACCGATGATTAGACCGAGACTTCTTCACCGGGCTGTTAGACGTCAGTCGCCTGCGTCGAACCCTTCAATCTCGGCAAAGAGAGCCTCGATCTCCTCACGTGCAGAGTCGGTCACGCCGTTCTCACGGCGCTCCCGTGGTGAGACGATCTCGACGAGCTTCTCGTCCATCGCGCGGATCTTCTCTTCCGCCTTGGCGAGACGTGCTCGCGCGACTTCGAGCTCGGATTGCTCGCGTTCGTAACGCGTGCGAAGCGCATCGACGATCTTGTCGAGAACCTCGCTCTTCATCCGGGCGCGATGGAGCGAGGTCGATAGATGCGCGAGGCGTGCCGTCCGCGAATCCGCTTCTGCCGGCTCCTCACCGGGCGGAGCCTCCTTCGCAGCCTCGAGGTGCTTTCGCAGCTCGTCGAGGCGCGTCCTTTGAATCTCCTGCTCGGCGACCGATTGCTCGATCTCGACGGCGAGCCCGGTGACCTCTCGCTTGCGGAGCGAGACGGACTTCTTGAGTCCGCCGAGTCGACGATCGAGCTCCGCACGACGACTCTCGAAGGCTTCGACGATCGGATCGGGAGCTTCACTGCGATCGACGTTTTCGGCGATTTCCGAAACACCCGAACGCTGCCCCGCCCACGAGCAAATCTTGTCGTACGCGACGGAGACGAGCGGGAGAGCCACCACCACGGCTACCGAGAGTACGACCGATCGCATCGAAGACTCCTCACCATCTCCGCGCGGCAACCGCCGAATGTGCCGACCGCGGCAAAGAAGCGTAGGATGCAAATCGTCAGACAGCCAAGATGTCCCCGTTTCCGGAACGATTCGATCGCGAGCAGCTCACTCAGCGCCATCGACGTCGGAATCGAAGACGCGCACGCGCTTCCAGTTCGCCTGCTGCTCTTCGATGAAGACCTTGTGCTCCTCCGCCGCCTGATAAGCATCGTGAGATTCTCGGCCTGTGAAAATCACGTGCAGCGCAACGTCGAACTCGCCGTCGTTGACGGGCCGGTCGAGATCGGGGTTGCGCGAGCCTGCCGCGAAGAAGACGACGCCGGGATGCTTCGCCAGGTACTTCTTGCAGGCGGCGATGAGGCCCTCGACCTTCTCGAGGGAGCGATCTTCCAAAGTGAAGTACACGTTGTGAGCGAGCATGGCGAACTCCAGGGCTTCGATGGGGACCGTCCCCACAAGTACGCGACGGCGCGCTGTTTTGCAACGGCCGTACGAACGGTAGACTGCACTCTTCCCGCATCGTTCCACGTTCGAGGTGACCTCATTCGATGAAGGTTCTCGTCTGGCTCTCGCACCGGGAGCTTCCCTGCTTCGAGATCACGGCAGATCAGATCGACCGCCTGCGCGGTCGGCTCCCCGAGGCCGAAATTGTCGTCGCGCGTGACGAAGCTCCGTTTCTCGAGCTGCTTCCGGACGCGCGTGTCGCAGTGGTGTGGCGTTTCGAGCAGGACTGGATCGAACGAGCGGCGAAGCTCGAGTGGATCATCACTCCTGCAGCCGGTCGAGATTACTTTCACGTCACGCCGCCCGCTCACGTCGACCTCGAGTACTGCTCGTTCCACGGCGAGATCATCGCGGAGACGGTCATCGGCATGCTGCTCTCGCACTGCCGAGGCCTCACGGCGACGGAACGGCTCGGACGCGAACACGCGTGGCCGCGCCGCGAGCTCTCCCTTCGCATGCGACCTCTGCGGGGATCCCACGTCGTCATCGTCGGCTTCGGCAACATCGGCCGATGGATCGGGAGACTCCTCAAGCCTTTCGGCGTCTCGATCACGGGGGTGCGGCGAACGATCCCCGAGGATGCGCTCCCCGAGTTCTTCGACGAGAACGATTCGGTCGTCAAGCTCGAGGAGCTCGACGACCGCCTTCCCCATGCGGACTACGTCGTCGTCGCCCTGCCGCGAGATCCGTCGACCGACCACCTGATCGACGCTGGACGACTTTCGCACTTCTCGCCAGACGCCGTGCTCGTCAACGTCGGACGTGGAAACGCGGTCGATGAAGCAGCCCTCGTGGAGGCGCTCCGGTCCCGCTCGATCGCCGCAGCGTATCTCGACGTCTTCGAGATCGAGCCGCTCGCCGAGAGCTCGCCCCTGCGAGATTGCGACAATGCGTTTCTCATGCCGCACGCTTCGGCGTTCTCGCCGAGCTATCTGACGCTCTTCGTCGATGAATTCG
>CAYZGY010000109.1:7322-14473 GCA_964478085.1 uncultured Planctomycetia bacterium | reverse complement strand
CGTCGAATCTCCGATGTCGCCCGTCGCTGCACTTCCCACCCAGGATTCCTGACTGCCGGCCGGATCAAACATCGTGTCGTGGCCGACCTTCTCGGTGACGTGGTCGAGGTGATCTCCGAGCGGATCGACGATCTCGGTGTCTTCGACCAGGACCGAATGATCGTGAATCATCGCGCTCCAAAACCACGCGTAGAGGAAGTAGTCCCCAGAGCCCGGGTAGCCGCGAAAGACCGGATCGCGCGAATCGGCGTAGGGCGCAGGCACTGCGTCTTTCGACTCGACTCGCCCCGTCGGTCGAACGACTCGCGCCGCGGTCGTCCGCTTCACGTCGTCGACGTCCATGTGCTGGCGGAACGCGGTCTCGACCTCCTCGACGAAGGCCGTGAAGGCGCTGCGCGCGCCGTCGACGACCTCGTTGTACGTATCTTGGCACTCGAACGAGGACTCGATGCGCTCCTGAAAGTCCTCCATCGACTCGCCCTCCTCGATGCGGAAGCGCGAGAGGAGCCCGTTGAACGTCACCGAAATCGGGTGTTCGCCGACCTTGTGCGTCCGCCGAATCTCGATATCGATGAGGTGATAAAGTCCGTCGCGGTCGTGCTCGAGGACGAGCGAGAGCTTCTCGAAGCTCAAAGCGGTGTCCTTGTCGGCCTCGTTCGCGAAACTCGCGACGGCCTCGCAGAGGTCGTTGTCACGCTGCTCGTTGTCCTCGTAGAAGACCGAATCACCCGCGGCAATGCGGACGATGTTCGTCACGCCCGCTGACCGCATGACACGATTGATCTGCTGGAGGATCGTCACCGCGGTGAACGTCTCCTGCTCCTCCTCCTTCGACGTCGAGCCCGTCGTCAAGAACGCGGCGATCTTGCCGAAGATCTTCGTCGGACCGGTTTGGACGATGCGTGTGATCTGCGAAGGATCGATGGTCATGCGTGATGAGAAATACATGTTTGCCTCCCTAGCTTCCCTCACACGACCCACAGCCGAAGTCGTCAAGACTCGGCGGCGAGTCTCCCCAGAAGTACGCGTCGGGCTCGCCGAATGCGTCGCGGTAAGCCCGCTGCGTCTCACGGAACTGACGGTGGTTGTCCTCGTCCGTACCGCCGGGTGTGTGATGGAGAAATCGTCCGAAGTGTGTCTTGCAGAACTGATCGTAGAGCCGCGTGAAGAGGATGAGCTCGTGCCAGACGAGATCGACACGATGCGACGGTGTGAGCATGCGCCGCGCACTGCCGGTCGAGCTCGGATCGCCCGCGTGCTCCGCCACGAGCGCGAGGAAGCGTACGACCTCTGCGAGAGCTCTCGGCACGAGGTCCGGCTCGCTCTCGAGCGCTTTGGAAATCTTCCCGATGAGAACGGGATTCCCGTCGAGCAGCTCCTTCGCGAGTCGATCGCCGTCCTCACGCTTCATCACGCACCCTCCCGAATCTCCGTGGTTCTTACCGCTCCCCTGCCACTCATCCGTCGACTGCAAGAACCGTCAGTTTCGTTGAAATTCGCCCCATCGAGATCCGACGCTCGGCCTTCGCGCGAGATCATAGGCTGCGAAGAAAGTAGAGAAGAGCCGAAAGCTCCGCAGTCTCGAGCTCGTCACCTTTCGGGTGTCGATGCTTCTCGAACACCTCCCGCAGAGATTTCGCCCGACCGTCGTGAAAGTACGTCCGCCGCTGACTGACCCCGAGAAGCGACGGCGGATTGAAATACTCGCGCCCAGCCTCGTCCTCGATTCCGACTCGAAAGACGCCTTGCGTCGAGTAGAGCGGCGGCGGATGGCATCGTGCGCAGTTCTGCTTCTCGAAGACCTGCCGCCCCGCCTCGACACGCGTCGAGTCGATCTCGCCGCGCGCCGCGAGGATCGACGGTGGAGGCGTTAACGCTCCGAGAAACGCGATCACGGCGTCGACGTCCTCCTGTTTCGGGTCCTCTTTGCGTCGCATCGTCGTCCGCACCGAATCGAAGACCTGAACGTCGAGCGTAGGCTTCGTCCCGATCCACCCCCATGGATTCGTCGGCCCCGTTCCGAGAAGCGAAAGGATCCTCTTCGGCGTGCCTTCGGTGTCGTCACTGAAGTTGTCGTTGAGAAGACCGTTCGTGTGGCCATCGGTGTGGCAGCTGTTGCAGCTCGCCCAGCCGTCGAGCGAGAGGCCGGCGTCGCGAAAGATCGCCTCGCCGCGTTCGGCTGCGCTCGGTGGACGGGCCTCGCCGAGAGAGACTTGCTCGACGATGCTGCGCGACTCGACATCGACGAAGGAGATCGTGTCACTGAACGTATTCGCGATGCACGCGATTCGGCCATCGCGCGTGAGCAAGATGTCGGCCGGCCGATCTCCGACGCGAACACGTGTGGCGGGTTCACTCGGACGCGGAATGACGAAAAGCTCATCGACGCCCTCACTCAGGAGCAGCATCGTTCCGTCCGGGTGGAAGACGAAACGCCCCGGGTCGCCCGCAGCCTTTCCGGGATCGCCGAGCGGGAAGAGCGACCAGCGGACGACCGGAACGGGTTGCGTCGCGTCGTTCGCACGGGCGGTGTCGGCGAAAGTCGTGTCGTCGAGGATGCGATCGAGCGGAACAGAACGCAGAAGATTGCTGACCACTGTGCCCCAGAAGATGCGCGACCGCGTCGTCGGCACGCGTTGGTTGAGCGTCTGGTGCGCGAGGAAGAGCCGTTGGCCCGGCGGGTCGACTCCGATGCCGCGAATGTTGTGACCGTCGATCGATCGAAGCGATCGCGCGACACCACTCTGGTAGTCGATCGCGACGATCGCGCCGCCGAAGGAGCCGCAGACGAGAAGCGTCTTGCCGTCGGGAGTCGAGGATTGGAGCCTCGGCGCGAAGGGCAAGTCGATCTCGCGAACTCGCTGGAGCTTGCCATGAGCGATATGAAACGTCGTGACGCGATGGGCCCAAAGAGACGCGACCGAGACCGTGCCATGTCGCGAGTCGACGTGCAAGCCGACCGGCGACTGCGCGACGTCGGCTCTCGTGATCACTCGCACCGCTCCCGTCGAGTCGTACGAGAGGAGGATCAACCGATCGTCCGCCTCGTCGGTCGCGAGAAGAAAGCGACCGTCGGGTGTCTTCGCGAGGTCGGAGAGCCGTCGTCCGCAGGAGCTTTCCGCGAGCACCGAGCGCGCGGGAGCATCGAGCGTGCTGATCGTGCCGGTATCCCGATTGGCGACGAAGAGCAGATCGCCGATGAGCTCGAGCGAGATCGGCCGACGCGGGCGAGAAAGCTCCTCGCTCTCATTGCCATCGTCGGCCATCACGAATGACGCGCTCGTGACGATCCACACGACCGCGCACACGGAACTCGCAACTCTGAGGAGGAAGGACACCATGACACTCTCTCGAAGCCGTCAGAATACGGGATCGACGCAGCGACCGCAAAACCGTTGGAGCTGCGCCCGTCACGCGGTATTCTGCGTCGCGGTCTGATCGCCGAAATTCACCCGAACCGCTTCGCGACAACCACTCAAGAAACCGCCATGTCTGAAGACTGGGACGTCTACTCCCCGGCCGCCCCCGCCCCACGGTGCGCCGTCTACAGCGAGCGCGCCAGCCGGCCGTAGGCCCCCCCCGCGCAGCGACCGCGACTGCACTCCGTCGACGTCGACCTCCTCGACGCGACCTCCGAAGGTCTCGCCGACAGCGAGCTGCCTGTCCTCACGGAGATCATGGATCAGCTCCAGGCGTCGCTCGAAAAAGATGTCGGTGTCGACTTCGTCGCCGCGGTCACGATGGACGGCTGCCGTCAGTACCAATTTTACGCCGCGAACGGATCGGACGATGCCGTGAAGTCGTGCGTCGACGCGGCCCTCGAGAAATTCGGAAATTACCGCTACGAGCTGCGCTCGAAAGACGACGCGGAGTGGAAGCACTACGTCGATTTCCTCTTCCCGAACGACGAAGAGATCCAAACGATCTTCAACCAGCATCTCGTCGAAGCGCTCGAAGACTCGGGGATCTCTCTCGACGAGCCCCACGAGATCGAGCACCAGGCTATCTTTCGGAACCAGAAGAACGCGGAGTCCTTCATCACCGCGGTCGGGGCGATCGGCTTCCGACTCGTAGACGAGTTTTACGATGACGGCACGGAAGACGGTGACGACCTCGACGAGAGCCCCGAAGATTTCAGCGACGACGGAGACGACGACGGCCCGCGCTGGTTCGACCACCTCCCCGAGCCCGATCCCGAGCTCGCCTTCGGTGTCCGAATCGGACGCGTCGACGATCTCGACCTCGACTCGATCGACGAGGTGACGCTCACGCTCATCACACTCGCGAAAGAGAGCGGCGGCGAGTACGACGGCTGGGAGATCGAGGCGGAGATTCCCGACTGATCAGAACCAATCGTTCGTGTATTGATACGGCAACGGCAAGTCGGCGGATCCCGCTCCTGGAAAACAGCGCCGCCCGACGCGTTCCACTTCTTCGGCAGGCTCTGAAAACTCTTCGCTCCACGAAACGTAACCCGTCACGAGCTGGAGGAGAACACCGTCGTCGGGACAGACGTTCCGCGTGTTCAGCGCCTCGATGAGGGCGGACACGTCTCCTGCACGTCGCTCGAGCTCCGGACGCACGAGCTCGAGAAACTTCGCTCGGTCACTGAACCTGCCCATCCAACCCCCGCCGGCCTCGTACGTAATCTTCACTTCGCAGCCGAGCGATCGCAGAACACTGCCCGCCAGCGAATCCGGTACTTCGTCGAATCGGGCTGCCTCGATCTGCCGGCTCTCGGCGACTGCAGCGAGCTCGGCGACCAAGCCCTCGATCACGTCGCGATTCGCCCCGCAGAGCTCCGTCACGATAAGCGGCTGACCACAGCCGAATCGCGGCGCAGAAAACACCGTGTAGCCGACGACGCCCTCTCCGTCGAAAGCGACCCACGCCTCTTCCCCCGAATCCCAATCGCTCGGCGCGCGAGGGCCCGTATAGCTCGCGGGATCTCGGACCAGGGTACCCGTGCGCAGTCGGCGCCCCTGATTCGCCATTTCGCAGAGGATCGGAAGATCCTCCCCTCGAAGGTCGCGCAACTCGACACTCTTGCGCTCGACCGCCTTCTTCAGACGCACCGTCGTGAGCATCATCTCGCTCTTGAGCAGACACGTCGCGAATCCGTAGCGGCCGTAGTAATCGTGAATACCGTTGAGGTAGACGAGCGGCACGCGCTTCGACGCCCCTTCGAGCGACTTGCTCATGACGATCGACGAGTACCCCTTCTGCCGATACTTCGGCTTCGTGGCCACGCCGCCGTATCCTTCGACCGGAACCTCGACACAGCCGATACGCGATCGATAGCTGAAGAGCGTCAGGTAACTGATCGGCTCTGGATCTCCCTCGTGCCAGAGCAGGCAAACTCGCGCGGGCTTCTTCTTGTTGAGCCAACCGATCTTCGTAAACGGGAAGAACTTCTCGACGAGGTCACCGCAAGACTCGGTGTATCGAAGGCCGTTTCCCAAATCCTCCTCGAGATCGAAATCCATCGGCGTCTCAAGCCCTCGTCTATTGCAATGAATCGCGCCCGCTTCTACCCTCAGGGGTCCCGCGCTCCGCGGCACGTGCAGCAAATATCAAAACGCCATTCAACCGACGCATCCAGGCTTCTTCGCCATGTTCGACGCCAATCGATACTTCGATCCCGACCCGACGATCCGCAAAACCGCGCGCGATCTCTACGAGCGTGTCGCGTCGAAACCGCTCGTCTGCCCGCACGGCCACGTCGACCCGAAGCTGCTCGCGGAGAACGCTCCGTTCCCCGATCCGGCGGAGCTGATCATCATTCCTGACCATTACATCTTCCGCATGCTATTCTCGCAGGGCGTCAAGCTCGAGCAGCTCGGCATTCGCCCCAAGGCGGGAGCGCCCGTCGCAGATGACATCGAGGTCGAGACCAACTCGCGCAAGATCTGGCAGATCTTCGGAGACCACTTCCATCTCTTCCGCGGCACGCCGACGGCCGGTTGGATCCGCCAGGAGCTCGAAGACGTCTTCAGTGTCTCGACCCCACTCAACAGCGACACGGCGATGGAGATCTACGACGCGATCTCCGCGAAGCTCGCGACGGACGAGTTTCTGCCTCGCGCGATGTTCGATCGCTTCAACATCGAGGTGCTCTGCACGACGGACGCTGCGACGGACTCGCTCGAGCACCACCAGCAGATCCTCGACTCCGACTGGAACGGCTCCGTGAAGCCCACCTTCCGCCCCGATGCCGCGATCAACTTCGGATTGCCAGGCTGGAGGGCGGAGATCGACAAGCTCTCCGAAATCACCTCGATCGACGTGACGAGCTTCAGCGCGTACATCGAGGCGCTCGAATCGCGTCGGGTGTTCTTCAAGTCGATGGGCGCGACGGCGACGGACCATGGCGTCTACAGCCCATACACCGAAGAGCTCTCCGTGACGGAAGCCGAGGCGATCTTCACACGGGCCCTGCGTGGCGAAGCCAACTTCGAAGATCTCACGCGCTTCACGGCCCACATGCTCATCGAGCTCGCTCGCATGAGCGTCGACGACGGCCTCGTGATGCAGCTCCACCCGGGCTCCTTCCGCAATCACAACACCCCCCTCTTCGATCTCTTCGGGGCGGACATGGGCTGCGACATCCCGGTCTCGACCGAGTACACGAAGAATCTCCATCCACTCCTGGCGAAATTCGGCTGCCACGAGAAATTCACGCTCGTCCTCTTCACCCTCGACGAGTCGACCTACTCGCGCGAGCTCGCGCCGCTCGCCGGCCACTATCCCGCCGTCCGCCTCGGACCACCGTGGTGGTTCCAGGACAGTCGCGAAGGCATGACGCGATTCCGCGAGAGGGTCACCGAGACCTGCGGCATCTACAACACCGCGGGGTTCAACGACGACACCCGCGCGTTCCCGTCGATCCCGGCACGTCACGACGTCGCCCGCCGCATCGACGCGAACTTCCTGGCACGACTCGTCGCCGAGCACGTCCTCGAGCCATTCGAGGCCGAAGAGCTCATCGAGGAGTGTGCGTACGGGCTGGTGAAGAAAACGTACCGCCTGTAGCGGAACCCTCGCAGCGCGACCCATAGCGCCACCTGACAAGCTCCCAAGCTGAACTCGAGCGAAGTGTCGACCCCCAAGCAACACCAGCCCGCCCCAAAAACAGAAACACCCCCCGGCCC
>CAYZGY010000109.1:0-7312 GCA_964478085.1 uncultured Planctomycetia bacterium | reverse complement strand
CGGGGTGCCCCGGGGGGGACGCGAAGATCGAGTCACGCGGCGGGTCGCCGCGTCGTGACGTCATCTCGACAACCGGCCGCCGTCAACCTCGAGACCTGGATCGACTCCCACCTCCGCCGCCTCCCGATCGACATCCTCCCCCCAAGGACCTGTCGACATCATAGACAAACCGCCCGCTTCCTGAACAAGCGCGGGATCAAGAAGCCGTGTCTGCGGGTGAAATTCCCCAGTGCCACGGTTTTTTTGCGTTTTTCTCAGTTCGGCACGGTCCTTGAGAGCCTTTCAGTTCGGTGGCCCGAACGAGCCACCTCGAACCTCGATCCCCACGCTCCCCGAACTTTCCTTCTCCCACCCACCCAAACGCCTGACCGGAGGAAGCCATGCACCTCAATGAAGACTGGTTCAGCGAACTGAAAGAGCTCCGCGACGCCGTCCACGAGCTCGACGGACGCATCTCGGAGATTCTCGGCAACCTGAACAACAAGTGCAGCGTCAACACCGCGACCGAGGTGAACGCCGCGCAAGAGTTCGACGAGCTCGGCGAGTACTGATCTACGGATCACCTCGCCGAACTCGTCGCGCTCGTCGCGCTCGTGCGTCTCGTTCGATGCGATTCGACTCGAGCCGCTTAGCGAACAGCTAAGCAATCGAGTTCGTCATCGGACGCGTCGAAGCCCGGGTCTGGAAATGGCTCTGCCGGACTCGGTCCACCTTGAAAGAGGTATCCCAAGAGCCGAATGGCATCCGTGATATCGAGCTGACCGTCGTCGTTGATGTCGGCGGCGTCAGCACAGAGCATCGCGGTGCCGCCTTGGAACAGATACTCCAGGCTTGCGACAGCGTCGGACACGTCCACGTTGTCGTCCCTGTTCGAATCACCTCTCGTGAACTCGACCTCTTCGGTCTCGCCGCGTAGGACCGCTACGATCGGCGCCGTGTGATACGCCTCGACCTTCGTGTCGTAGTACTCGTACACGCGGCTCAGCGGGCCTTCCGCGCGGACCGGGAAGCGAGCCTTGATTTGAAAGGTGAACTCGACAGGGAGATCACGAATCAGAGAGTCGAGGTAGAAGATCGCCTTGCGCCCGGCCACTTCGGCGCGGCTGACTGACCCGGACTCGACGAGCGAATCGAGAGTGGTTCGTAGAACCGTGAATCCAGTCGGAATCCCGATGTCTGCGATCACCATTCCGGTCTCGTTCTTCGCTCCGGTGTAGAGCAATCGAACAGTTACGTCGACGATCTCGTCGACCTCGATACCCTCCGAATCGTAATCCACGTCAATTCGAATATCTCGCGCGGGCGGTACGTTAAGGCCCGGCAGGTTGAAGCGTCGGACAACCTGGTAGCTCGTGGTACCCGTGCCGCTCGTGCGAAGTCTTATTCCCCCGTCCCCGCCTTCTGGGTCCCCCTCTCTCGACGAAGACGTCAAGGGTAGCTCCACCGTGTGGAGGACGTCGTAGTTCCCCGAGTCGATGTGAAGCGTCGCGATCACCTCGTCACCGGAGAGCACCGAGATATCGAGATCCGCGGCAGGTGCGGCCGTAGGCGCCGCGTTTAAGTGTGCGGGGATCGCCACGACGGTGTCCTGCGTCGACTCGCCGTAACCGCCGAGCGAGTTGCGCGTCGTCGAGAGCCAATCGACCGCCATCCCGGCTTGCGGGTAGTTCGCGTCAAGGAGCGCCATCGCGACGTAGCCGGTCGTCTCGACGGGATACGGCTCCCAGTGGATCCCCACGCCCTCGTCGATCGCGAGGTCGAGGAGACGATCGAGGATCGACGTGGCCGTGTCGCGGAAACCGTCGATCTCGAGGAGCGCGACGGCAGCGATCGAGAGCGAGTAGGGCTCGTTCTCGACCATCGAGCGTCGATCGCGCAGATAAGCGGCGGCGCGCCCCATCGCCGCGAGCACGCTCGGATCGGCGCCCGAGCCGTCAGCAGCCGGACCGACCGCGTAATCCGCGAGAGCGTTCGTGACGTACGCGGTCATCGCGTAGAGGTTCTCGAGACCGCCGTCCATCTCCTTGTGGATCAGGAAGTCGTCCGTCTGGAAGGAGCCGTCGGGAAGCTGCCGCGAGACGAGCATCGCCGCGGCCTGGGCGAGAACATTCTCGTCGATGTCGCGTACCTCACGCGCTCCGGCGAACGTCGAGAGCACGAACGCGGTGAGCCAGAGGCTGCCGTTCTCGCCACCGAAGGCCGCGAAGCCACCGTCGTCCGTCTGAAAGGTGAGCTCACGCTGGTAACCGGTATTCACGAAGAGCTCCGCCTGCGCACGGATCTCGGGATTGAGCTCCCCGACCTCGCGCAGGTACTTGAGGATCTCGATGTCCGGCGCGAGGAAGATCATGTTCTGCTCGCCGCAGCCGAAGGGCATCTGAAGCAGCTGGCTGATGCCGTTCATCGTCTGCGCGACAGGACTCGGCGTGATGTGGAGGAACGCGCGCGAAGAGTCCGTGACGATCTCTTCCGGGAACGAGACGTCGATATCGTGCGTCTGCCCTGCTTCGATGACCTGGTTGTCGACGAGCTCCGCGGGCAATCCTTCGGGCACGACGATGATCGTGCGGCTTACGGCGTCAGACATCCGCGAACCGATCGCGGTCACTTCGACCCTGTGCATTCCGACGCGCGTCGGGCGAATCGGAAAGCTCACCGAGGTCGCGGAACCCGCGGGCACCTCGACGGTCGCGGCGTTCTCACCGAGAAGCTCGTACCAGTCGTCGGCGTTCTCACCGTCGCCACCGAACTCGAGCGAGACCTCTTGGGCCTCGTCGAGGTAGTTGAAGATATCGACCTTGACGGGAAACTCCTCGCCACGCGTCACGTCGTAGGGAAGCGAAGGCTCGACGAAAAACTCTTGGAACGCGGTGAGCTCGGCCTCGCCGAATCCGATGCCCGCGCTCGAGCTCGAGATCGCCGAGAGCTTCCATCCGGTGATGCTGTCGGGCGCGGTCAGGTCGAGCGATGCGCGACCGTCGTCGTCGGTGATGAGGAGCGGCTCCCAGACCCAGGTCTCGGGGAAGTACTGACGCACGCGAACCGCGTCGCCTCCGCCGCTCGGTTCTTCGCCGGCATCGCCGCGGCCGTCCTCGTCGAAGTCATCGGCGTCGGCGTCGACCTCCGGCCCCCAGAACTCGTCGGGATCGATGCCTTGCGGCACGACGAGATTCTGCGAGGTGACGATCTTGAGCCCGGCGCCGTGGAAAACGTCGAGGGCTCCGGTCGTGCGCGGGGCTCCGTTTCGTCCCCGGCCCACGTCATCGTGCTCCGGCCCACCGTGACCCTCGTGCACTTCGACGAGTGGCTCGAGGAATCGGCTCTCGAGCTCGGCGAAGACCTGCGAGAGGTGAAGACGACTGCGACCGAGAGCGAGGACCGATTCGTCGACGACACTGACGCCGAGAAGCGAGCGCTCGCCCGTTCCGGCGTCGATCGTGACGCTGACATCCTCTCCCGGACGGACCGTCTCGCGATCGAACGAGGCGTCGACGGAAATCGTGCTCGCCGGGTTGACCCTGAAGACGAGGCTGTCGGCCGCGACCTCGGTCGAGGGGTGGATCGTGTAGGCGACGACCTTCGCCGTCGGCGCCATCTCGGCAGTCACGACGAAGGAGAAGTCTCGCGTCTCGGAAAACTCCGAAAGCACGGAGCGTCCGCCGGCGTAGACCTCGTAGTAGACGGTGCCGCTGTCGGTCGAGATCGTCGAGAGGGAGAGAGTCGAACCGACGTCGACGGCGACGTCGCCAGCGAGGTCCGAACGGAAGAGCGAAAGAAAGCCACCGGCTTCGGAGTGTGCGCCACCGATTTGAATCTCGGCGCGAGCGGTGCGTCCTTCTCGCTCTCCGCTCACGTTGACTTCAGCGTAGGCGCTCTCCTTCGGCGGCACGACCGTCAGCTCGCCGACACCACCCGTGATCTCGAGCGTCTCTTCGTGAGTCGAGATATCCTGCCCCCAGATTCCGTAGAACGTCACCGAGACATCCGCGGACTGATCGACGGGAACACCTTCGGGCGTCGACGCCGTGACGACGAGATCGAGCGGCATCTCGGGCTTGAGCGTCTGCCCTCGAGGCGCGACTCGGAGAACGACGGGCGCCTGCGGGACGGTCAGAATCTCGCTGACGGTCTGCTTGTGCCCGGTCGAGTCGACCACCTCGACGTCGATCGTCACCGTGCCTTGACCGCCATTTTCGGCCGTGCCGGCGACAAAGCCGGACGGCGGAAGAGTGAACGAGAACTCCCCGTCGGAGAGAGTGCCCTCGGCGCGGCCGTACTCCTCCCACTCCGCGACGTACTTCTTGGCGACGACGGTGGCGACGCCCTCGACGTCACGACCGAAGAAGTAGCGCGCGTTCACCGTGCCCTCGACCGACTCGTCGGGGAGAGCCCAAGACTTCGTAAACGACACGCCGAGGTCGTATCGAGGAAGCACGTAAGGCTCGACGCGGACGTCGCGCACGCTCTCGACGTCGTCGATGCGCACCTTGATCTTCCAGACGCCGTAGTTGACCTCTCGAGCGATGTCGAGAGAGAACGGCGCGACACCGAACTCGTTCGTCGAGATCGCCTCTCGGTGGATGCGAATCCCCTTGCCGTCATGAATGCTGAGCTGCGCCTCGCCACTCGTGGGACGGAGCGAGTTGTCGACGAGGAGAACGCGGCCGAGAATCTTCTGTGAGGGTTTGTAGATCGGCTTGTCGGTCTCGATAAGGATCGCGGGCGCGTGCGAAAGAGACGTGTCGAGCTCGAGGACGTCGTCGACGCCGACGACTCGCGCCTCGATCGAGTAGCCGCCTGACCCGCCTGGCGAAGATGGCACGGTGAACGGCACGCTCACGCGACCGTCCGCGTCCGTCGTACCACGGAAGAGCTCCGCGACGACGACGCCACCTCGACGCAGCTCGATCGTCGCTTCGCGCGAGATCGGCGCGCGTGTGGCCGAGTCGAGCGTGACGAGTGTCAGCGACGATCGACCGCCTGCGTGCAGCTCTTGCGGCGCGGTGAGGATCGCAGCGTCCTCGGCGAACGCGTCCCGATCGAGGGTCAACGCAGTGAGGGTCAACGCAGCGACGAGCGTCGCGAGGCGGAGGCCCGAGAACGAATGATCGTGAGTGGACGACATACGATGTCTCCTTGACGTGCTCGTCGCCGTTGGCTGGCCGCCCGATGCCCTGAGAGTCTGGGGGCCGAGAGTATTGTAGTCGGAAAGAATTCACCGCGTCGAGAAATGCTTATGGAAACTCCGCCGAAGGGTCACGGAATCGCGGAATATTGCCCTTCGAGAGCTCACGGTTGAGTGGGGCGCAGTGCGCGCCTAAACTGACGCCTTCCGCAGACTCACGAAACGAACGAACGATGTCTGATCTCGACCAACTCGCTCCTTCTCTCGACACGATCCTCTCCACCTCCGACTCGACCGACGACCGGCTCGACCGCGCGATCCGGGAGATCGCGAGCGCGTTCGACGCGCAGACATGCACCTTTCTCGAAGCGGTCGAGGAAGGAACGTTCCTCGTCATGCGCGCACAGCTCGGCCTGCCCCCACACATCGCCGAGATCACCAAGCGCATCCCGGTCGGAAAGGGAATGGCGGGAATCTGTGCCGAGCGCAAAGAGCCGGTCACGGTCTGCAACCTTCAAACCGATGACTCCGGCGTCGCACGCCCTGCGGCGAAGGACACGAAGGTCGTGGGAGCTCTCGTCGTTCCCGTCCTCGACGGCGAGACGGTCCTCGGCACGCTCGGTGTCGGGAGGGCCGACGACCACGACTACTCGAGCGAGGAGATCCGCATCCTCGAGAACTGCGGGGCCGCGCTGGTGAAGACGCTCGGCTAGCAGTTCGTTGACAAAGTGCTTCGACAGGCTGCTAGGCGGATCGTGATACTCCCAGCGAGAATCCAAACGGTCCGAACTCGAGATCTCCGCCATAGAGTCGCTGATCGAGTTCCGAGCGAAGCTGCAGAATCGCAGCCTTTGAAATGCGCTCACTTCGAGCTCGACGATATGCTGAGGGTGCTCGAGGAATTCATGTCTTCAAACGACCGAAGGATCAGGGTGCTCAGCTCCTGTCTCGCTCGAGCAGATCCGTATCGACGCCGAGCTTGTCGAATGCCACGAAGAGGTCTTCGCGGTCGACCCAGTAGCTCCTTCGCTCGTAACGAAACTCGTAGCGGCCTACCGTATGACCCGGTAGAAGGCGGAACTCGTCGTGCGTGCCATCGTCGTACCGCACGAGGAGGTACGCGAGCTCTTTGCACGCGTGGTGATAGTCCAGCGCCGTGCCGCTGTCGACCACCGAGAGGAGGGCGACGAGGTCCGCACCGCGCGAAAGCTGATACTCCTTCTCGGACTCGCCGTCGGCAAGGGTGATCGCGAGGGAGACAGCCTGGACGGTCTTCGTCGTGTCGCGACCGACATCGCCACTGCCCCGACACGCGAAGCTGCCTGTGACGAGCGCGAGCGAAACGGTGATCGCGATTGATCGAAGCACCGGGCGTCGTCTCACCACTCTCACCAACCGTGATACCCGAAGCCGAATCCGATGTACGGCGGCCGGTGCCAGTGCGGATACCAGGGGTCGTAGGTCCACACGGCGCGCCGATGGTAGTAACGCGCGCGACGCCGCGCTTCGCGCTCGGCCGTGTGCATCATGTGATCGATGACGCGGCTATCGACGCCGGCCTTGCCGAGGTCGACAACGTCCTTCGAGTCCATGTGGTAGACCGTGCCGCTGTACTCGATCTTCTCGATGATCGCGTCGGGCGGCACCCCCTGCTTCGACATGCCGATGATGCTCGTCGTCGTGACGGGCTCCGGCCTGACAACGTGGCTGTGGCAGCCGGTTGCGCCACCGATCAAGAGCCAAACCAGACAAAGAGCGAACGCAAATCGGGGCATGGGGGAACTCCAGGGCTTCCCAGCTAAGTTAAGCGGCCGCGGCGCCGCTCGCAAGCAACACCGGGCGGCTCCGAATCGTCATCTTTTACAGAATCACGCCCGAGAATTCCGTAGAATAGAGAATCGCAAGCGGTTCTGCATTCGCGCGCCCCCCCCCCCACCTCGAGATACTGTCATGCTTTCCTCGAACGCACGCTTCTCGCTGCTGTGGTCTGTCGTTCTCTCCTTGTTCGCGTCGAGCTTCGTCGGGTGTGAAACGAGCGGCGACCGGCTCGAACGAGTTCGCACGTTTCCTCCGCTCTCGGGGAACGCCGAGGAGTCCGACGAGGCGCCGGAAGTGCGCGACGACACCGAGGAACCGGCGGTCCTCGAGCGAGACGAGGATGAGCCGGTCGGAATCGTCACGGCCGCC
>CAYZGY010000108.1:0-14504 GCA_964478085.1 uncultured Planctomycetia bacterium | reverse complement strand
ACTCGAACGGGCGCAGCCGAGACGGGCGCAGCCGAGACGGGCGCAGCCGAGACGGGCGCAGCCGAGACAGGCGCTTTCTCGACGAGAGCACCTACGAGGTTTTCTGCGACGCCGACTACGCCTGGGCCGTCGATACGGCCGGGCTCAAGAAGCTGCATGCGAAGAAGAACAAGCCACGCACTTGGACGAAAGTCAGGACCGTGCAAGCGCTCGCCTCGGCACCCAAGGAAGGGTTCAAGATGGACGACGTCTGGGCGAAGAACCTCCGCGTCACGGCCAAGCTCGCCCGCTGCGAAAGGTCGTGGCAAGTGAGCGAGTTCACGGTTCGCGGACTCGAAGACCCGCTCGCCGAATGCGACATTCGCGAGTTTCAGATGGACGCGATCCGCACCGTTCTCTCGAATCCCTGAATGTCCTTTCCCGACCCCGACACCCTCGAGCACGTCCGCATCCGCGAGTACTCGCCGGACCTCCGTGTCCCGGTGCTCGCCCTTTGCCGATCGAACGTCGGCGGCAACTTCGACGAGTCGCACTTCAAGATCGTCCGCGAGTACGTCGACAAGGACGAGAAGGGCTTCTTCCTCGTCGCCGAGCACCTCGATCGCGTCGTCGCCTGCGGCGCTCTCGAGTTCGACGGCGGGCGCAACCTCCACGCGCTCTGCTACGGCATGGTCCACGAGGACTTTCAAGGTTTCGGCTTCGGTACGCTGATGCTCTACGCACGTCTGAGCCTCATCGATGATCTCCACGACCCGGCCCTCGTCTGGCTCGAGACCAGCCCCGAAGCCGCGACCTTCTACGAGCAGTTCGGCTTCGGCCTCGCCGACCGCGTCGAGGACGGCTACGCGCCCGAGCGCGATTCGATGCAGTACACGCTGTCGCTGGGGGAGGCAGGTCGGATGGAGATTCGGGAGGCGGTGAGTGGAGTGACGTTCGAGCTCGGAACGGGGTCCTAGTCGGGTTTAGCGTTCGAAGAACGCGTCGAAGCGCCCGAGGTCGAACTCGCGAACGTCCTCGTCGACCCGCATCCAAATCTCGCTCTCGATCTGTTCGAACTCGCGCCGCGTGCCGACGACGTACACGCCGCGCAATCGGAGGTGCTCGACCGGGAAGAGACCGATCGATCCATCGTCGGGTCGTTTCGCAAGCGCGACACCGCTGGCGTAGCGCGCTTCGAGGCCTGAAAACGTCGACCACAGCAAGAGAAGCGGCGCCCCGGCGCCCCTTGGATCGGGCCGTCGGTAGGCTCGAGTTCGACGGCAAGCCAACCGCGAAATCCGTCGGGAACGACGACCGTCAATCGCGGTTCGGGAAGACGGTGCAGCGGTATGACGAGATCCACTCCGTCTCGCGAATAGAACGATTCGGGGAGAAGCGAATTGCCCGGAAGGAGCGAAATGTTCGGTCCCTGCGATTTGCGATAACCATCGCAGGACGCGATGAGATTGACGACATGCTCCGTGTCGGCCTGAAAAACGACGAGACCCGTCGAGTCCGTACGCTCATCGACGTGCGGGGCGAAGGCAACGATCAGACGCAATCGTCGAGCGAGTCCTCGGTCGGGTCGACGCCGGGGTCCGGCCACGGCGCCGGGGGCGGTGGCGTGCCGAGGAAGAGGAACGAGAAGAGGTTGATCGCGTCGCTGAGGTCGACGACGCCATCGTCGTTGGCGTCCGCGGCGTCTTCGCACTCGGGGGAGGCGCCACCGCGGAAAAGCGATTCGAGAAGGAAGACAGGATCGCTGATGTCGATCACGGCATCGTCGTTGATGTGCCCGCGCACGAACGAGGCGGCCTCACCGGGGCACGGCACCACTCCATCGAAATCGAAGACGAGCTCGGCCATCCTTCGAATTCGCGGATGCGCGAAGAGATCTCTCGCCGGCCTCCCCGTCCGCCACGACTCGATGCCGAGGGCCTCCGGTCCCTTTTCGACTCCCGTCACGAAGACGCTGACGCCTCCGCGATGATCGAACGAAGAGCGCGGACCGTACGAGCACCAGAGCGTCGCGAAACGCATGTCGTAATAGTGGCGAAGCGCGTCGAACGCGACGTTTCCGTCGAGCTTACCGCCGTAGGCACGATCGTCCTCGGCGTCGCGAGCGAGGAACAAGCTCATGATCGCTCCGTACGGCGGCATCGTGCCGTCGAAGCGTACCAGGGTCTCCCCGGGCTCTGCTCCGTTGTCCCCGAAGTAGTCCGCGCGATCTGCACGATAGCAGGCGCTCGCACCGAACGAAGGCGCGCCGAGCGCTGGATACGACGCAAGACGAGCCCGGTGGTACGCGCGATTCGCCTCGACCGCGCGTCGCGAGTTCTCCCACCAGTCGACCGGCGCGAGGGTTCCGAATCCCGCAGCCGACGGTCGATCGCTCCCGAGGCACTCGAACGGCAGCCAGAAGTGAGCAAAGGTGTACGTGAAGAGACTTCCGAAGAACGAGCGCACGACGGGAATACCGCGGTAGCTCTCCGTGACTCGCGGGTAGCCGTAGCATGCCTCGAGACGCTGCGCGTCTTCGGGCTGCTGCGCGAGAGCGAGGAGACACACGAGGAGTGTCTCGTCCCCCGGTCGATCCCAGTCGACCTGGATCAACCCGGTCTCGGGTCTCCAGCCGTGACTGTATCGACGACGTTCGGGGCGGTAGAAGAACTGGAAGTCGATCGCATCGAGAACTCGATCGGCCTTCTCGGCGAGCTCGCCGCCGAAGTACTGCCCCGCCTGAAGGAGGCCGACGATCAAGAGCGCTGCGTCGACTGTCGACACCTCGCTACCGCGTGCCCGCCGCCCGGAAGCGTCGACGAAGTGATACGGGATTCCCGCCTTGCCCCACGTCGCCTCGGAGGAGATCTGGCGCGACTGAATCGCGAGGATGGTATCGAGCATCCGCGACGCTCGCGCGCGTGCGTCGGCGGGAGAGATCGTCCAGCGCTCGGCCGTGGCGGAATCGAACCGCTCTGCAAGGATCGTCATCACCGTCGCTCCGAAGCCGACAGCCGCGATGCTCGCGACTTCGCTCCCCGCCGTGTCGTAGACGAGCCCGTTCGGAGACGACTGCTCCCAGAAGTAGCGACATGCGCGCCATTGCGTGTCGTCGAGAAGCTCCGCGTCGCTAACGACAGGCGGCGCGGGGTAGTGACGGTAGAGCCCTGCGGCATGCCACACGACCCCCGAAGGGTTTCCCGTGCCGACGCGGTTGTCTCCACGCATCCGAACGACGTTTCGGGCACCGGCACGAAAGTGACTCGCAGGAATCTCCAGGCGCCAGACGCGTGGCGAGTCGATACGCCATGTCCCGACCTCCGCGGGAAAGGCCCCCGACGGACCGGCCGAGATGGTCACGTTCACCGGTGTCACAACGTGTGTGACGACGAGCTCGAAGCGCAGCTCGTCGACGCCGGCTCCGTCCGCGTCGAGCTCGAAGGTCCAGCGCACTTCGCGTCCCTGCCATCCCATCTCTCGGGGACACGCGCGCGCCGAGCCGACGTCGCAGTCGAAGCCGCTCGCGTACGTCAGTGACGACGACGCCCAGCTCGTGTTTCGCTCCCAGAGCACCTCGTCGAGAGCGAGAGGACTCGTCGCCGAGATCCCGGTGATCGACAGGCTCAGAAGGAACAGGGAACGAATCGATCTCTGTTCGGGAAAGGTCGTGGCGATAGGCATGACGAACTCCATGCTACCGCACGCTTCGCTGCGCGAGAAACGATCGTCGATCCGAGCTCAGCGGAGAAACCCGTGATACAGCCCGAGGTAGTACGGCAAGAGGAACGACGCGCCGTCGGCGAGCCTCGCTCCCGAGCCGCCCGTGTCGAGCACGAAGGGGTCGTGGTTCCAGTGCTCGACGTAGCGCTCGTCGATCCGTAAGACCTTCCCGTCGTGACGCACGCCGCGCGGCGAGACGGTGCCCGGGCGCAGGTGCTTCGGAAGACGGACGATGTCGAGTCGGTGGCTGTTCTCCATGCGCCAGTTGACCAGATCGAGCGGAAAGCGTTTGAGCGTATCGATCGAGTCCTCGAGCCACTCGCCGTTCGGTCCGAGCTTCGTCGTGCCCCACGGATCCTTCCACTCGTCTTCGCGAACGACGCCGGCGAAGAGGAAGTGGAAGAGCGGGTTGCGCTCGGGAAACTCGAGACGCCAGTAGCGCTGAAACGCGAAGGCGTAGATGCTCCGGAGCTCGGGGTCGTTCTCGTACTTGAGCAGGTTGTAGAAGCCCATGAACGCCATCTCGTAGTCGGACTGGTTCCCCGACGACACGCCGATCTGGCTCTTGGGGTAGAGCACGTTGATCGCGTAGCCGTGCTGGTCGATCAGCTCGCGCGCGACGCGCCGGTACTTCTCGTCACCCGTGACGTGCTCGGCGACCTTGAGGTACGAGAGCATGCTCATCGAGTTGAGCCCGCGCTCCTCCCACCACTGCTTGTTGAAGTTCAGATCCTTCGGGCTGAAGTGGCCCCAGCGCGTCGGCTCACCGTCGTGATCGACCAGGTTGAAGTCGTGCTTGATGAGGTGATCGGTGAGTCGTCGGACCACCGCACGAACACGCGCGCGCTCGGCGTCGCTGTCGGCGACGAGGTCGTAGTATTGCGCGTAGAAGAAGTAGTGCCCGTCGAGCTCGTCAGAGCTCGTGTCGCACTTCCAGTACCACTTGCCGTCGGCGCTCTTCGGCCAGCGTGGATCGATGATCTTCCACGCGCGGTCACGCGTTGCCTTGAACTGGCGGTCGCGCTCGATGCGCCCTTCGTTCGGATCGGGGCCGCTCGTCGGCAGGATCGTGCGAGCAGGAAAGCCTGGCGGTGGAGAGTGCTCGCCACCCTGCGTGACATCGCCGAGAAACTTGAGCGCCTCGAACGCTGCCTTGGCGCGCTCCTTGACCTTCGGGTCCTTCGTCGCGCCGTAGGCGAAACACTCGCCCGCGCCGTACATCGCGGTCCAAAGGCCGTCGTTGTCGCTGTCGTGTTGACGCGCGGTCGAAAGTTCGCCCGGCTTGCCGAGCGAGACTCCGAGAACAAAGCCGTAGGGCGTGCGACGGTGCCGCTTGTCGATCTCGCTCTCGAAGAACTCGGCTTTCTCTCGCAGACTCATCGAATTCGGGCTCAGGCAGCCCAAGCCCGAATCGGTCGCCACGAAGACGGGTGTCCCGAACCGTCCGACCGCGATATCGAGAACCGAGTCCCCCGGGAGCCAGCGGCGCCCATGACGGTATTCCCAGTTCTCGCCATCGAAGCGGACAAGACCGCGACGCGTCCCGAACCAGACCGAGCTGGGCTCTCCGATGGCAATCGAGGTGAAGTCGGCATAAGGCAGACCATCCCCGCCGTCAAAGAGCTTCCAGTTCTTGCCGTCGAAGGTCGCGACCCCCTGGGGAGACGCAGACCAGAGACGGCCGTCTCGATCGAGCTCGCGGATATCACGAAGGGCCCAACTGCGCTCCCCGTCGGTCGGTGCGAGCATCGTCCAGTTGCCGCGCGGTTCGCGGTAGGCGATCTGGCTCGATGTGGCGACGGCGACCGTCCCGCTCGGAGCCGCGGCGACATGTCGGACGTGCGGACGTCCTCCATCGAACGCCTCGGGAAGCCGCGATTCGAGGCGAAGCTCTCGGCCGTTCCAGAGCCACAGTCCTCCTCGTGAGCCGATCCAGACGCGCCGACTCTTCTCGACCCCGAAACACGTCGCCTCGAACTCGGCGAACGATGCGACCTCGACGAGCTTCGACTGAAAGAGGCGCTTGAGGGACCTCGCTTCGAGCACGTAGCACGACTCGGGTGACTCCTCGCAGATCGCCAAAACGGTCTTTCCCTCGGTGACCGGTAGCTTCGACCAGCCACCTCGACGGTAGCTATAGAAGCCCTCGTCGGTCACGCAGACAACCCCGTCCGCCGCGACCGAAGCGAGCGCGCGGATCTGCCCTTCGACAAAGTCGGGCGCCTTGACGGCGGCACGGCGGAACTGCTCGAACGAGCCGACTCGCACCGGATCCTGCGCCTCGACGTACCAACAAGAACCCACGATCGACGCCCAGACGATCAGCCCGACGAACGAAAACCTTCGCATCGCATTCCCTCCTTCAGTCGGCACTCTCCGGCACGGCGAACTCGAACGCCTGCGCCTCGACCTCGATCTCGTACGCCTTCTCGCACAGCCAAATGTCGCCGTCAGAGACGAACGGCGCGACCTTCGAGAACTCGAAAATCACGGGACCCTTCGTCTGCTCGTACTCGACGGCCTTCTTCATGTCCTCGCGCGTCACGTGCTCGCCCGGGCCGACGGCGTCGAAGAGCTTGAGGTACCCGACGCCCGTTCGCGCGCGGACGAGGCAAAGATCGACGAGACCGTCGTCGACCTTCGCGTCAGGACACGGTGAAAAGTTCCCCCCGACGGTCGGCTCGTTGTGGACGAAGATCGCGAGGATGTTCTCCTCGAGCGAAATATCTCGGCTGCCGTCGGCACTCGGGAAGCGCCCTGTCACGCGAAGCTCGTCGCGCAAGAGGTCGCGCCACTTCTGCCCGATGATCCCGAGGAACGCGAGGATGCGGTAGTTCGCCGTTCCGAGCGGCGCAGAGAGCCAGCGGTACGGCGGAAACTTGCGCCACGAATCGTAACGTGCCGTCACGCGCGCGGGAAAGCCGAGCGAGCCCGACTGACAGACGATGCGACGCTTCGGATCCCCGGGCTTGCCATAGGGGAAGATGTCGATACCGCGTCGCGCGCTCGAGCGAAAGGCTACGTCGCACGCGGCGGCGGTCTTCGAGTCCTCCTCCTGCGGCTCGCGCGGCACGGAGATCCCGAGGCCGTCCGCGAGGTTGTTTCCGGTCCCGGCGGGGACGATGGCGACCGTCGGCCGCACCTCGAGTCGGCGAAGCGTCTCGAGCGTCCCGTTGACCGTTCCGTCGCCGCCCACGACGACGACGCGAGCATCCGCACCCATCGCGGGCGCGTCCGTCCGCTGGGTAAAATCCTGAAGCGTATGCTCGCCAGGACGTAGCTCGGGGAGGTTCTGCGCGAGCCATTCGCGCACCGCCCCGATCTTGCGCTGACCACGTCGCGACTTCGGGTTGTAGACGATCAAAGCCTCGGACACGCGCAGGATTGTAGCGGTTGACCCACTCTGGCCGCACCTTATAATCCCACGGGTCATGAGCGACCAGACCGCTTACCGACTGGAGCAGATGACCCATCGCGAGCTGATGGGGAAGATTGTCAAGATCTCCGATGGTCGCGCGGGCACCATCGTTCACGTCGAGTACGAGTCGCCCGAGCGCGTCGCGCTCATCAAGGCCTACAAAGAGACGCCGTGTCCTCTCACGCGTGTCGGGGTCGATCGGCTGAGCCCGCCCCACCTGCCGTTCATCACGGAATTGGTCGAGTCGAGCTCCGAAGAGGCGGAAGGCTGATTTGAGCCGGAAGAAGCGGAAGTCGAAAGGCAAGCGGGCGAGTTCGTCGGGGAAGTCTTCGTCCACGTCGGCGGACGAGGAGGCTCCGAAGAGGGCTCCTGAGGAGACTCCTGCGAAAGAAGAAGCGCTACCGCCGGCGCTCGGTTTTCGCCTCACCGAAGAGCAGGAGCTCGAAAGCGCCCGACGGTCGAGAGTTCTCCCGCTCCTGATCATTCTCGCGATCCACGCGGTCTTCATCGCGCTCGCGTACAACCTCGCCGGAGGCAACTCTCCGATTCCGAAGTTTTACGCGTTCGACGCTGTCGCGCTTCCCGGGGAGACGGTCGCGATCAAGGTCAACGTCTCGCACGACATTCCCCCACTCCTCAGCCAGGACGAGGAAAAATGGGAGCTGCGCCTTGAGGGCCCGGGCATCGCCGAGCACGTCTCCGCACGCACAGCACCGAATCACCCCGTCGAGTTCGAGGTCGTCGCTCCGAAGGACGCCGGCGTTCACGAGTATGAGGTCCAGGCCATCCCGACCGAGGGCGGAACTACGGCGGTGTTCCCGGTCTACCTCCAGGTGATCCCCGCCGACCGCCCGATCATCCTCACGACAGTCCGTGGAACGCTGACGAGTGGCATTGCGGTACGAGGCGAGGAGGATCGCGGCGGACCGAATCCGCGCATTCACGCCAAAGAGACGCTCGATCGCCTCGCGAAAGATCACGCGATCGTCTACATCGAGCACAGCCCCCCGCGCGACCTGCCGTGGGCGGCCGATTGGATCCGTCATCACGAGCTACCCGAGGGCGCTGTCCTCCTCAGCCGCCACTCGGATCGACCCGCGGACGAGCTGATAAAGCCGCGGATGATCGAGCTTCTCCGCACCCAGATCGCCGAACGCTGGAGCCGAGTCCGCTACGCCTTTGCGGCCAAGGATGACGCAACGAGCGCGTTTTCAGCGGCCGGAATTCCGACGATCTACATCGGCGCGACCCCGAAGGACGAGCCGACCACCCCTCCTCCGGGCGGCGCTTCCATCAAGGCTGCCCAGAGTTGGGCCCGCGCGGACGATATAACGAAGTAAGCGGCTTTCTTGCGCTCGCCGTCCACGACGACGACAATCCGATAATACCCTGCCGGCTCAGGCCTCTTCGTGAGTGGCCGAATCGCCCGCTCGTGAGTCTGAAATCCCCTCGAGGAAACCCCGTGAAAAACTCTGATCGTTCACGTCGTTCCGTTCTCTGCATCGCTCTTGGGCTTGTCGCTCTGTCCGCGGCTTGCTTCGGTCCCGCGGTGGCCGAGGAAAAAGCACCACCGAGTTCTGACAAGAGGGCTCCGCTCCAGGTCAACGCCGGCGGTCTGCGTGACCACGTCGAGTTCCTCGCGCGCGACGAGCTCATCGGTCGTGACAGCGGCGAGCCGGGCCTCGAGGTCGCGGCGGAGTACATCGCGAACTTTTACGCCAAGTACGGCCTCGAGCCAGCGGGCGACAACGGAACCTACTTCCAGCACTTCACCGTGCCCGCGGGGGCCGCGTTCGGTCGCGAGGCCGGCGCACGCGTAACTCTCGAAGGCGGCGCGAAGGTGCGGTGGAACGCCGGCGCCGACGTCGAGGCCTTCGGATTCCGTGATCCGGCGCTCATCGACGCCCCGATCGTCTTCGCGGGCTACGGCATCACGACGTCGGCCGCGGACAAGCGTCGCGGGCTCGAGTACGACGACTACGCTGGCATCGACGTGAAGGACAAGGTCGTCATCATCCTGCGCTTCACGCCGCGTAACAAGGCGAACGAGAACCCGTTCAAGGCTGGTCGCCGCACGAGTCCTCACGCGCCGTTCACGGCGAAGCTCGAGAACGCGCGCAAGCGCGGCGCCGTCGGCGTCGTCTTCGTGACACCGTCGGGCCACCCCGACGAGGATCCTTACGGAATCAGTCACCGCGCGTCTCCCAAGCAGCCGACGCTCCCGGCGCTCTACGTTTCGCGTTCGGCGCTCAACGTCGTGTTGCGCACGCAAGGCTCGACGATCTCTCGTCTCGTCAAGAAGATCGACGAGGAGCTCAAACCGGCGAGCTTCGAGATCAAGGGTGCGAAGATCCGCTTCTCGACGACGCGACGTCACCTGCGGCTGCGCAACGTCGCGGGACGTCTCGGGGGCTCGGATCCGAAGCTCAAGAGCGAGACGATCGTCATCGGCGGTCACTACGATCACATCGGGCGCTTCGGCGGGCAGGTCTTCCCCGCTCACGTCGGAGAGATTCACAACGGTGCCGACGATAACGCGAGCGGCACGGCGGGCATCCTCGAGCTCGCGCGTCTTCTCGCAGCGGGTGAGCGTCCGCGACGCAGCTTCGAGTTCGTGGCGTTCTCGGGCGAGGAAATCGGGCTTCTCGGCTCGCGTTACTGGGTCAACACGGCGCATCGACGCTTCGTTCTCACGGACTGGACACGCGCACTCGAAGGTCCGCCGAATCCGCATGGCGGCGAGTCGAAGGAGGCCCTCGTCTGGGAAGCCGGGACGCAGGTTTCGGCGACGGGAAGCTTCCAGGGCGGCCTCATCGAGGTTCGCACGCTCGCCGGAACCAGCGGATGGGTGAAGTCCTCGGCGCTGAGGCAGGTCGCGGGGCCGACGCCGATCCATCAAGTCATCGCGATGATCAATCTCGACATGATCGGGCGAGGCCAGGACGGCAAGCCCGTCACGGTGCTCGGCGCGCGCTCGTCGGACGCCTTCCCGCCGATGCTCGAGGAATTCTCGAAGGTCGTCGGTCAGCCGCTCAATCTCGCGAAGGGCATGGGCAGCGGAGGATCGGATCACTTTCACTTCCTGCGCAAACGCATCCCCTACCTCTTTTTCTTTACGGGTATTCACTCCCTCTACAACAAGCCCGGCGACGACCTCGAGACGCTCAACATCGGGGTTCAGGCAAACATCATCGACGTCGCGTGGAAGTCGGCCGTCCACATCGCGAACACGGAGAAGGCGCCGACGTTCAGCGCGAACGCACAGACCTCGCCGCACGGCAACACGACGCCCGCGCAGGGTCGACCGACCCTCGGCATCTTCAGCGATCCGAATTACGACGGCGACGGGGTTCGCATCACCGGCACGGTCGACGACACCCCCGCCGGTCGTAGCGACCTCGAGGCGGGCGACGTCATCCTGTCGATCGCTGGCGCGAAGACCAAGGACCTCGCCGCTCTGCGCGCAGCGCTCGACAAGAAGCCCGAGGGCGACGTGGAGCTCGAGATTATGCGTGGCGATCAGAAGCGAAAGCTCGTCGTCAGCTTCCCGCGACGCTCGGGTGGCTTCCGTGTCAGCTTCGGATCGATTCCGGACTACGGCTTTTCCGAAAAGGGAGTTCGCTTCGACGACATCCGCCCGAACACCGCAGCGGCGAAGGCCGGCGTCAAGGCGGGCGACATCCTCCTGAAGTGGGGCGCGGAGGAGGTCCGCGACGTCGAGCACTGGACGCAGCTACTGCGGAACCACAAGCCCGACGACAAGGTCCCGCTCGAGATCCAGCGCGGCGACAAGACGGTCAAGCTGACCGTGACGCTCGAAGGTCGCTGAGAATCGGGGCGACGAGTCTACTGGTCGAGCTCCACGTCGTACCGCTCGAGGATTAACCCCGTGATGCGGTAATAGTCCGCACGCGCGGTGAGGAAATCGACCAGGGCCGAGACCAGGCTCGCCTGCTGGGCACTGAGGTCGTTCTCGATCGTTTGGACGCGAAAGGGAATCGACGTCCCCGCGGCGAGTCGCTTGCGCTCGGCGATGAGCTCCTCGTTCTCGAGGCGCACGACGTTGCGCAGGTGTCCGACCTTCGAGAACCGCGAACGCAGATCGCGGAGCCCCTGATCGACCTCGAGGACGATCTGATTCTCGAGCTGCATCTTCTGCCAACGGAGCTGCCGGTAGGCGTCCTGCGCGTTACGGAAGTTGGCCTTCGGACCACGATTCGACAGCGGGATCGTTACCTGAAGTCCGGCCGACCAACCGTAGAACTGCCCCGTTCCGAGCGAGGAGAAGGCGCCGTCGATCGAGTCGTCGAGACCGAGCTGCTCCCAGGTGCCCGTGAGATCGACCTGAGGCCAGAGCTCGTTGTCCGCGAGCTCGACGCGGATGTTCTGGCTGTCGAGCTGACTGTCGAACTTGCGATAGTCGGCCCGATTCTCGAAGGCCATGCTGAGGGAGACGTCGCGTTCGGGGGCGAACTCCTCGAGCTCGATCAGCGTCGTCGGAACCACGACGATTTCGTCGAAGGGGCCTCCACGACCACGCCGTGCATCGGGACCTCGACCTCGGCCCTCCCAGAGCTCTTTGCGCGAATCGCCGCCGTGTTGCAGGAGCGAAAGGAGCGTATCCCGCGCTGACTCGACCGAGACCCCCGCCTCGTCGAACTCGACCGTTCGAAGGGCGTGGGACGACTCGATTCCCTTGACGTAGATCCGGGCCTTCGTGCCCGCGTCGAACTCCTTGCGGGCTTTCTCGAGATCCTCCTTGGCCAGGTCGAGCGAATCGGAGCGCGAGTCGAGGTTGTGCCAGGCGACGACGAGGCTCCAGTACGCCGACTCGACCTGGAAGATCATGTCGGCGATGGCGATCTCGAGGTCGTCGTGGGCGGCACGCTCGTTGTTGGCCGCGATACGCAGGCTGGCGCTGTTGTAGGGGTACCAAGCACCTCGTACGAGCGGCTGGGTGAACTGAAGGCGCGCGCCGGTGGACTCTTGCGGATTGAGACCGAAGAGCGAGGACGCGAGGGGACGATCGAATCCGCCTTGGTTGAACGCGATCGTGTAGCTCGTGCCGAGGACCGTACGTCCCCCGATCGAAGCCGTGTAGTTCGTCGACTCGAACGGGTTGACCTGGACTTCCGGAATGACCGCCCCACCACCGAGGTCGAGGAAGCTCGCCGTCGGCCGGCGGTTCTTGCTGTAGGTCGTTCCGAGCGTCAGGAACGGATCGAACACCGCTCGTTGGACGACGAGATCGCGTTCGGCGATGCGGTGGTCGACTTCGGCGATGCGGACGCTGAAGTTACGCGCGAGCGCGATCCGGACGGCCTCGACCAGAGAGATCTCGATGCGCTGCTTGCCGGACGGTGTCGGACGGTCGCGTGGGTCCTTGAAGGTCGGGCTGGCGGGGTCCTTGGGCTCGTCGTCCTTCGTCCCCTCCGTCGATTCCGTCTTCTCGTCGCCGTCCGTGTCGGTGGTCGTCTTCGGAGTCGTCGTGTCTTCCGACTCGGCTTGCCCATGCACTACGCGAGAGGAAATTGCGCCGAATCCCACAAAGGACAAGAGCACGAACAATCTCGCCCACAGAGACCATCGGCGTGCGCGCTCCCGCGCCGAATCAAACAACGGTGGATCCCACAGTTCTCTCGACATCGGCTACTCAGACTTCCACTCGATTGAGAAGGAGCGACCGAAGTCGCTGAAAAGCATCTTTGGAATCGAAGCTGATCGATATGACGCCCTTGTCCTGGCGTTTTCCGCGAAGACAAATGGTAACACGAGTTCCGAGCGCCTCCCGCAATTCCTGCTCGAGGCGTTCAAGATTCGGACTTTTCCGGTCCTTCTTCGTCCTGCGCCCTTTTCCCCCGCTCGAGCCCCCCCCACCCGAGCCGGACGACTGGTCATCGACCTCGTCCTCCAGATCCTCCTCGACCCCCGAATCAGGTCCGGGCTCGGGGCCGTCCTCGGGCTCGTCGCGGACGATCTCCGTCTCTCGGACGGACAGGTTTTCCTCGGCGATCTGCTCGAAGATCCGACGGCGGGTCTTCTCGTCGGGCATGCCGAGGAGCACCTTCGCGTGGCCCATACTGATCTGGCCACGCACGAGGGCGCGGCGGATGTCCTCAGGGAGATCGAGGAGCCGGATCGTGTTCGAGATCGCCGAGCGGCTCACGCCGATCTCTGTCGAAAGCTGATCCTGGGTCCAGTCTCGGAAGTCCATCAGGTGTCGGTAGGCCTGAGCGAGCTCGACGGGATTGAGATCCGCTCGGTGGATATTCTCGACGAGGGCCACCTCGAGCAATCGCTCATCGGGGATCGACGTGAGAATGACCGGAACCTTCTCGAGGGCCAGCTCTCGGCTGGCTCGCAAGCGACGTTCCCCTGCCACCAGCTGATAGCGGTCCCCGATCTTTCGGACGAGGAGGGGCTGGAGCACACCGTCCTTCGAGATCGAGGTCTTGAGCGTCTCGAGATCCTCGATTCCGAACTCCGTTCGAGGCTGCTGGGGATTCTCCTCGATCTGGCTCGGGCTCAGGAACAACACCCCCTGGCTCGGCTCTCCGCTCTCGCGAGTCTCGCCCCGCGAGATCAACATATCGAGGCCGCGGCCCAATTTGCGCTTAGCCATTTCGCATCACCTCCTTGCCGAGCTCGACGTACGCCCAGGCACCACGGGACGTCGAATCGTACTCGAAAACCGGGCAGCCGTGACTGGCCGCTTCAGCGAGAATGACGTCTCGGGGGATGATCGAGTCGAAGACGAGCCCTGGGAAGTACTCCCGGACCTGGTCGACGATGTCGTGTGAAAGCTCGAGCTCTTCCGAAAACATCGTCAAGAGCAGGCCGCCTATCCGAAGATCTGGATTAGTCGTCTTCTGCACTTTATTGACTATTGGCAATATCTGGCTCAGCCCTTCCATGGCGTAGTACTCGCATTGGATCGGAATGATCACAGAATCGCTCAAATTGAGGGCTACCGTGGGCAATCCGCTCAACGAAGGCGGACAGTCGATCAAGACGAAATCGAACTCCACTGTCGCCTTCAGAATCTCCGGTCGAACTCGCTCTGGAGGCGCTTCTTGAACGTCACGAACCACCTCCAGATCAGAAGCCTCAGGAGATGAGGGTAGGAGGAACAGGTTTGGGAAGCTCGTTTCGGTGATAAAAGGCCGAATTGGCTCCCCCGCCAACAACGCACTCAGGTATCGAAGTCGAGACCCCTGCGTTTGAGCCGATGCGGCCAACGTTGCTTCATCGAAGCCCAGACCACTCGAAGCGTTCGCTTGTGGGTCGAAATCGACCAACAAGACCTTCTGCCCAGCCAACGACAGACTTCCAGCCAGGTTGACCACACTCGTGGTCTTCCCCACTCCTCCCTTCTGACTGGCAATGG
>CAYZGY010000107.1:0-14535 GCA_964478085.1 uncultured Planctomycetia bacterium | reverse complement strand
TCCCTGCGCGACATGCGTACTCCCACTCGGCTTCTGTCGGCAGCGTAAACGTCTCGCCGGTCTCCTGCGACAGCCATCGACAGAACTCGAGTGCCTGGTCCCACGAGACGCGCACGACGGGTTGACGTGGTTCGCGAAGAGTGTAGCCGCGCTCCCGTCCGCTGAAGTGAAGAAAATCACCGTGCTCGAGGCGACTGTCGTGGCTCGCGTCAAAACGACGATACTGCTCGTTGGTGACCTCGAGGCGCCCCATCCAGAAAGAACGATCGATCTCGACCCGGTGGACGGGCATCTCGTCGGCGTGCCCCGCCGAGCTCCCCATTGCGAACGCCCCGGACGGAACGTAGACGAGATCCAGCCTCACCCCGTCGCCGAGATCGACGCTTCGGTTCCCACGATTCACGGAAGACTGCCGGCGCACCGCCTCCGCCCTGTCGAACGGCCAAGCGTCGACGACGACTTCTTCTGCGTGTTGCACGCGTCGGTCGACGTGGACGCGCGGCTCGATCGGTTTCGGCGAGTAGCTCGACCGTGAATCGATCGCCTCGGGATCCTCCTCGCGGCCCGCAAACCTGGCGAGCATCTCACGACGTCGCTCGCGTTGCTTCGCAACCTTCTTCTCCCCAACGATTTCTCCCCACGTGCCGTGAAACGGCGTGTTGAGATCGATCCACGTAACGAGCCGATCCCAGGCCTCGTCATCGAGTCGCACACCCCGATGCCCCTTTCTCAAGAGCTGGATCAGCCGTGTCGTGTCGGCGTGAAAATCGAGCGGCGTGAGAAGGTGCATGTCGCTCTCGATCGTAGGCGCGCGGACGAACGAACGCAGCGCGAGATACGAAGGGCTGAATCTCGAACCAAGGACATACGAGCTCGGCTTCCCGGGAGGAGGCACGGCCGGGCGCGCGCGAAAGTCGATCGACCGCAACCCGTCCGCGAGGGCGCGCCCGTCGTGGCAGGCGACGCAGAATCGATCGAGGACCGGCTGAACCTCCCGCTCGAAAGAGAACCCGCGTGTCGGACCGTACCACGGCGATATCTTCGAGGGCGGAACAGCGTATGCGAGAGAATCACGATTCGCGGGCGCGGAGTCGTGCGATTCGTGGCAGCCGACGCAGGACAGCGTCTCTCCGGGCATCGCCGTCATCCAGCTGCGCATCAGTTGAAGAGCCTTGCCCTCCGCGTCGAGCGGCTGAACGGATAGCGGCGTATTCGCCGGAACACGAAATCTCGCCGAGCCGTCCTCATGGACCGGAACGGTTCCGAGGACTCGTTTGATGTCCCACGGTCCATCGATTCCGACCCGATTTACCTGACCGCCCATCCCGTGATACGCGAAGTGGTACGTGAACAGACGAAGCTTCTTGACCGTGCCGCGGGGAACTCCTTCGAGGCCTGCTCCAGCGTGAACATCCGCGAGGTAGACGATCGCATCATCGCGGTTCGGATCGACACGAGACGGAATCACCGGTGGTGTCGGGCTCGCCCGAAGTGGAACAGGCTCCAGGAACGCGTAGCGCGGATCCTCGGCGACGAGAACCGTGTTGTCGAACACGTCGACGAGGTAGATCCCCCAATGAGACTTGGGCGTCGGCTTCGCGGAGACGAGAAAGTACTTCTCGCTGAGCGGAAACGGGTGCAGGAACTTCGGCCAACTCTCGTCGACGAGTCGGTCGCGCAGGATCGGATGGACTTTCTTGCCTCGACCGGGAATCCGCTGCACGGCACCTGTGGCTTCTCGACGACCGCGGGCCGTGTCGAACAAGACGAGCTCTCCCATGCGCGCCGCGCCGTGGTGACCGGTGACGACACCGGTGAATTTCGCCGAGTCTCCCGGCAGCGGCCGGGCATAGAAAACGGAGTTCGGCCAGTAGGAGTTGCTTCCGTAGTAGGCTGCCTGATCCGTACCGTCCGGGTTCATGTGAAACAGAATCCGCGAAACGAAATGCGGGAGATCGGAGTACTCCCAACGCAGGTACAGCACGCGACCGTTCGGCAAAACGGTCGGGCACCAGTCGTGATCCTGGTCGAAAGTCAACTGTCGAATTCGCGCTCGTTCGGGCTTCGCTGTGCCGGTCCTATCCGGCTCGAGAAGGAACAGGTTTGCCACGTGGGATGACCCCTTGACGCAGGGAACACCGATGAACGGCGCCGTCGACGAGAAGATGAGGTCGCCGCTCGGAAGATAGCAAGCGTCGTAGTTGTCGACGTCGTCCTCACCGTACGTCCGTTGGCGAAGCCCGGAGCCGTCAGCCCGAATCTCAAAGACTTGCCAACGCCCTCCGTCATCCGTCGAGGAGAACAGCATGCGCTCACCATCCCAGTGGAGCTCGACGTCGCCGACGAACTTCCCGCCGGGATGATAGAGCGTCTCGATTTCGGCATCGGGGACCAGCGCCGCGAGCACGGCAATCTCGTCGTCGAAGCCCGACCGAGGCAAGCTACAATTGCCCTGCCAATTCGCGGGCAGACCGAGCCCGGGCGAGTCCGTCCGGCGCTTCACGAAGAGCAGTCGTCCGAAGTCGAGGAGAGGATTCGCGAAGAGAGCCTCGGATCGGAGCGTATCGAGTCTCGAGTCGAACCGCTGCCAGATCTGATCCGAAGATTCTCCGGAAGCCTCGAGGTCGGCCAGCTCCGAGTCGAGAGCAGCGACGCCATCGAGAAACTCAGAGCCTCTCGGATATCTCGGGGCGAACTCACCGACAAGGTCCCTCACCGCCAGCTCGAGAGACCGCAAGGCTGCACGACGCGAGAGGACCGGATCTTCGGAAGCAGGCCCGATCGACCCCTCTCCTGCGTACGCCGTGACGACCATCCAGAACGTCGAGCAGACAACAGCGAGAGTGGTTCCAAACTTCGTTCGCGTTCGACGACGCCGTTCCATCGCAACAGAGCTCCTCGAAATCACCGGCAGCGTTTCGCATCGCGAATCCTGGACGCGACGTCGACGAGATGTTCGAGGAAGCGGCACGCGCTATCCGTGACTCGAATCACGGAGTCGTCCGCGAGCGAAGCCCCGCGGCCGAACCGCCTCGCCCTCTCGAGAGGAGTGACCTCGATCACACTTTACGCTCGAAAGAGTCGTTAGACTGTCCGCCCGGATCGAATCCGTTCCTCCGGCCATTCAGGAAGGAGAGTTCGATGAAAATCGGATGTTTCGCGCTCATCGAGCCGTTTCAGAACATAGCGCGGCAGTTTGAGGTCATCCGCGAGCTGGGAATCCAGTACGCGGATCTGACCGACAACCACCAGGGCGGCATGCTCGGCGCCGAGTACGGCTTCTCGGCATCGGTGAGCCTCGACAGTCACCCCAGGTCGATCCGCAAGCTCGCGGAAGAAGCCGACGTCGAGCTGACCGCGTTCTGTGCTCACGCGAATCTCCTCGACCCACCCGCTCCAGACATCTACGGCACGAACGAGATCGTCAAGGCGATTCGTCTCGCGGCCCTCCTGGGAATCGACGACGTGATCACGACGGAGGGCGATCCGAAGACCCGCTTCGGCCGCGGCCTGTCGCCGCAGGAATGTCTCTTCTCGATCCGCGAAAAGCTCCACGCTCCGGTGCGCTGGGCAGCCGAGCTCGGAGTCAACCTGCTGATCGAGCCCCACGGTGTAGTCACAGACTCGGTCGACGGCATGGGCGAGATCCTTGACGGTCTCGGATTTGCCGAGACCGTCGGCATCTGTCTCGACACCGGCAACAGCTGGCTCGGAGGCGCGGATCCACTAGCGTACGTCGAGGCGTTCGGCTCGAGGATCCGTCACGTCCACTGGAAGGACATGCCCGAGGAGATGGTAGAGAAACGCGGAACGCTCTACGGCTGCGGCATGGCGACGATCCCGCTCGGCGACGGGGTTCTCGATATCGAAGGAATCATCAGCGCGCTCAAGCGCACGGGATTCGACGGCTCGACGACGCTCGAGATCGCGGGCCCCGAGAACGTACAGACCTCGGCAAAACGATTAGAGGCATGGTGGAACGATGCGTGATACCTCGACGAAGACACGGCTTCGCAACAGGCTGCTATCTCGAAGAGCCGTTCTCCGGGTGGCCGGCGCGGCCGCGTTGAGCGCCCCGACCATCGTCGCGTCATCGGCACTAGAAAACGACTCGAAGATCGCCGCCAGTGAACGAATCACGCTCGGGCACATCGGAGTCGGTGGACGCGGGAGCTCGCTCCTGCGAGGGTTTCGGTCTCTGCCTGACGTCGAGTGCGTCGCTGTGTGTGACGCGTTTCGATCGCGTCGTGAGAGCTGGGCAAAACGCGTTGGCTGCAAGGCGTACGCCGACTTCCGGGAGATTCTCGCTCGCGCCGACATCGACGCCGTCGTCGTCGCCACACCCGACCACTGGCACGTTCCGATCGCCACCGCCGCAGCCCGTGCTGGCAAAGACATGTATGTCGAGAAGCCGCTCGGAATCAGCGTGCGTCACGACCAAGCCGCTCGAGCGGCGATCCGCTTGCACGAGCGGGTGTTTCAGTACGGCACTCAACAACGCTCGATGGATCACTGCCGCTTCGGTTGCGAGCTCGTGCGCAACGGCCGCCTCGGAAGAGTTCACACGATTCACGTACTGGCACCCGACGGAAACACCGGGGGCTCTCGAAAATCGATTCCAGTGCCGGATGATCTCGACTACGAAATGTGGCTCGGCCCCGCCCCGAACGTGCCGTACACGAAAGATCGGACATCGCGCGCCGGAGCTTGGTTCGTGTACGACTACGCGCTCGGGTTCATCGCCGGTTGGGGCGCTCACCCGCTCGACATCGCTCAATGGGGATTCGACACCCACTTGCAGGGCGAAGTCGAGGTCGAAGGCAAGGGAATGATCCCGAGCGAAGGCCTCTTTGACACGGTCGTTCACTGGGACCTGACCTATCGCTTCGCAAGTGGTGTCACGATGACGCTCAAACCCGGTCGCGACGCGACGCGATTCGTCGGCACGAAGGGCTGGGTGGAGATCTCCCGAAGCGGGATCCGCGCAGATCCGAAGTCGCTCCTCGACGAGAAAATCTCCCCCGAGGAGCTCCATCTCCCGAAGAGTTCACGGCACGATCGAAACTTCGTCGACTGTGTCAAGTCCCGCAAGACGCCCGTCAGCAGCATCGACGATGCCGTGCGCTCGGATGTGCTCAGCCATCTTGGCGACATTGCGATCCGCACGAAGCGGAAGATCCGTTGGAATCCCGAGAAGGAAATCATCATCGGGGACGAGAGCGCCTCTCGCAGGCTGACGCGTCCGCTTCGGGCTCCTTGGACGGTTTGAGTCTCCAAATTCATCGACGAAGAATCGGCGAACGTTTTCCTCTCGTGGTAAACTCCCTTACGTTCAGTGTTGTCGAACCATCAAGAGAGGATCTGACGATCGCATGGCTGCGCTCAGCGGTGCTATTTTCGAAGACGCCGACCGACTGCAAGAGCACTTGTTAGCTGCGGGCTTGCGCCCGTACGAGGATTTCGAGATTCTCACCGTCACGATCTCCGATGGCGCGCTCGAGATCGATCCTTGCGGGCGCCTCGAGACTCTGATCCCGCACCTCGAGCGTTTCGCGATCGAGCGGGGATACTGGTGCTTCCCGTTCGACAAGGTGACCGGGACCCTCTCTCTCGTGCGCTGCGACGATCCCCCGCCCGACTCCTACAGGTAGTTCCTCCGTCTCGTCACGCTCTCCTGGTTTTGAATTGAACTGTGACCGATGTCGCATACTCGACCGTCGTCGAGAAGCGAAGATCGCTCTCACGTGATCGAAACCGGTGAAACTCGCCGACCAGGGAGCGCGACCATGTTCTCTCCGACAACACGTCCTCTCAGCACCCGGCGGCGCCTCGTCGCGTTCCTGTCGATCATCGCTATTCTCGGCGAGAAGACCATCGCCCAGGAAGCCGATCAAGAGTCCGCACCTCCAGACAGTCCCCGTCTGCGTGAGTTTCGTCGAGGGGCGTTATCCGATGTGGACCGCATCGTCTTCGCTGTGCGACCCATCGGCCAGGACCCCCACTGGTACGCGAATTTTGGCTACTGGTGCTCGGATCCGAACAAGAAGATGTACACACGCGGCGGCCGGCTCTGCGTGCTCGACTTACGCACGGGAGCCGTCTCGACGCTCGTCGATGATCCGAAAGGCGGTGTGCGCGATCCGCACGTCTCTCATGACGGCAGGACCATCCTGTTCTCCTACCGCAAAGGTGGTGAAGATCACTACCATCTCTGGCAAGTCGACGCGGACGGTACGGGACTGCGGCAGATCACGCAGGGCCCCTACGATGACATAGAGCCGGTTTTCCTTCCGAACGGAGACATCCTGTTCGGCTCGAGCCGCGCCGAACGCTTCGTCAACTGCTGGCACACGCGCGTCGCGACTTTGTACCGGTGCGATCGCCGGGGCGAAAACCTCCGCATGATTTCAAGCAACAACGACCATGACAACACGCCGTGGGTACTCCCGGACGGACGAGTACTCTATATGCGCTGGGAGTACGTCGATCGAAGCCAGGTCCACTACCACCACCTGTGGACGATCGCGCCGGACGGAACGGGCCAGATGATCTACTACGGAAACGAACGCCCGGGAATCGCGATGCTCGACGCCAAGCCGATTCCGAACTCGCAGAAGATCGTCGCGTCGTTCTCTCCGGGCCACGGGCGCAAGGAGCACATGGGGCACGTAACGATCGTCGACCCGCGGTACGGACCGGACAGCTTGAAGGGCGTTCGCCGTGTGAGTCGCGGACGACCGACATGGCGAGATCCGTACGCCTTCTCGGAGGAGTGCTTACTCGTCGCCGATGGACGAGGAATTCATGTCATGGACGGCAGTGGACGAACCGAGATCATCTATCAGCTTCCCGAGTCCGACGCGTCGCTCGAGTGCCACGAGCCTCGGCCGCTCCGCCCGCGGCCGAAGGAGCGCGTGATCCCCGAGCGCGCTCAGCGCGAGAAGACGACGGGTCAACTCGTGCTCGAGAACGTCTACCGCGGCAGAAACTTGAGCGGCGTCGAGCCGGGCGAGATCAAGAAGCTCCTCGTTCTCGAGCAGCTGCCAGAACCCGTTCACTTCTCCGGCGGAATGGAGCCGCTAACTATAGGCGGATCCTTCACGATGGCGCGGGTCTTGGGAACTGTTCCGGTCGAGCCGGACGGATCAGCGTCGCTCGAGCTTCCTGCGCTTCGCTCGCTCTTCTTCGTCGCCCTCGACGAAAAGGACTTGTCCGTGAAGAGGATGCAGAGCTTCGTCACCGTACAGCCCGGCGAGGTGACCGGCTGCGTCGGATGCCACGAACAACGATCACAGGCGCCACACTTCCAAAAGAGCCTCTCGGCGTTGACGCGGCCACCGAGCAAGATCGAGCCTCTCGCCGGCGTACCGGACGTCTACGACTTCCCTCGAGACATTCAGCCGATTCTCGACAAACACTGCGTCGGTTGTCACAACGCGGACCGACGGGACGGAAACGTCGAGCTATGCGGCGACCTGACCCCTCGCTACTCGATCAGCTACCGGACCATTCACTCGCGCGCCCTCGTCTCCGACGGACGCAATCAGCCCACTTCGAATCGATCCCCCCACTCGATCGGCAGCTCGGCGAGTCGACTGATGCAACTTGTCGACGGTAGCCACCGCGGCGCGAAGCCCACGCCGCGCGAACAGACCATGATTCGCCTATGGATCGAAACCAGCGCCACCTATCCGGGAACCTACGCTGCCCTCGGCTCGGGGATGTACCCGGTGCGCTATCCCGCCCGTGTTCTCGACCGTTGCGCACCGTGCCATGGACCGGGAGGCGACGCGACCACCTTCCGGCACACGCGGCGACTCGACGCTGGCTGCAACCTCTCTCGCCCCGCGAAATCGCTTCTCCTGCGAGCCCCGTTGCCTCGAGCCGAAGGTGGCCTCGGAATCTGCGGACCCAGCGTCTTCAAGAATCGAAGGGACCCGGGATACGTCGAGCTGCTCGGCTCGATCGAAGCCGCGGCGCGAGAGCTTCGCAAGCACAAGAGATTCTCCATGCAGGGCTTTCGCCCCAACGAGCACTACATTCGGGAGATGCAACGCTTCGGCATCCTGCCTCGAGAAATCGCGCCGGACGACCCGATCGATGTCTACGCGACGGATCGAGCGTACTGGGAGTCGTTTTGGCATCGCCCATGACCTGAGGGCTGAGAAGCCCGAATGGATCTCGCACGTCGAAGAGCCGCCCGCCAATCTCCACGAGAACGCCGAAGGTTCCGTGATGCCCAATCTACGCGAAATACCTGACCCGTCGTCCACGGAGATTCGTGCATTTTTCGCAGATCGGACTCTATTCCGAACTCTCTCTCGCGAAGCGCTCGAACAGCTGGAAGCAATCGCGAGCTCGAAGGCGGTGCGGGCAGGAGGCGATCTGTACGTGACGAAGGAGGACCCTCGCGACATTCACTTCCTCTTCGCGGGGCGCGGACGTCTCGTCAAGGTCGGAGCCGATGGACGAACGCGAATTCTCCATACCGTCGTGCCCGGCGAGATAATCGACGTGGTTTCACTCTTCGACTCGAACGGAAATTCAGCCACGTACGTAGCAGAAACGGATTGCACCCTTGTGAGCTTCCATGGGAGCGAACTTCTTCGATTCCTCGAGCGATCCCCGCAGGCGTGCCTGGCGATACTCGGCAGAGCCGTCGCCCGTCTGCGCGACCTCACCGGAATCGTGGAGCAGCTCACCCTCGAAGAAACGACGGAGCGTCTCTGGAGCTATCTGTTTCGATCGTCACGCGCAACCGGTGTTAACGAGTATCCCCGCATCGTCGACTCGTTGCCGACCAGAGAGCGAATCGCCGAGGAGATCGGAACGGTTCGAGAGGTCGTGTCGAGACGACTCTCCCAGCTCGTCAAAAAAGGTGCCATCCACATTGCCGGACGTCAGTTGACGCTTCTGAAGCCCCACGAGGAGAAGCGCCCGACCCGTCGAATCGTCGAAGAGCGCCAGCACTAGCGGGCACGGCTCGAGCTTGTCGCGAAACGGCGCTCGTGCCAGGTCTCTCTACTTCAGGGATCTCAAGTACGCGAAGAGGTCGACTACCTGCTGAGGCTCGAGCGCCTCGAGAAGTCCTTCGGGCATGACGGAAGTCGCCGTGTACCCGGCACGCAAGATGTCCGCGCGAGGAACGCGGAAGTCGTTACGATCGGGTTGGCGCAGCACGACGGCGTCGCCGTCCTCCGAGACCAGCAGACCTTCGAGCAACCGGCCCGTGCGAGTCAGGACTCGATACTTCCTGTATCCGCCTTCGATCGCGGCATTCGGTGTCAGCAAGTTGCGCAGTAAGGCGTCGACGTCCTTGTGGCCGATGCCGTCGAGCGGCGGCCCGATCTGACCACCCCGATCGCCGCGTCGGTGACACGGAGTGCAGAGCGAAGAGAACAGCTCCTTCCCGATGTCCTCGCGACCTGGCTGTCTCGCGAGGGCGCGATACTTGACGAATCGCTCGCGACGCTGCTCGGCGTCCGCCTCGGTCAGGAGCCTGGGCAGATCGCGCGACGGCAACACGCGAGCTTCGCCTTGGACTTGCCCCCAGGAGGTCCCCTCGAGACAAAGGACGAGCCCTCTCGGTTGCTGCTCCTCTCCGAAGCTTCGGTCGAAGTTCTCTCGGATTTGGCTCGCCGTCCGCGCGGAGTCCCAGACGCGGAACTCGGCCAGGCTGCCGTCCGTGCCACCGCCCGTGGGACAGGTCCACCCGACGCGCAAGCCTGGCAGCACGCGAGGGTCACGTTCACGGCTCTCGGCGTCGAGCTCTCCGTTGATGAAAATGCGAAATCCACCCGAATCATCGCGCGTCACCGCGTAGTGAGTCCACAACTCAGGTGTCGTCAGGGTCTCGGCGACGACGAGATCTCCGCGGGTGCGGCCCGACCAGACGCGCAATCGACGCTCGTGGAAGTTGATGTCGATGGCTCCGCCGGCACCAAGGATCCCGTCGTGATGGCTGATATCCCGCGCGAGCCGCACCCAGCACTCGACGGTGAACGGACCTCGAAGAACGAGCGGTTCGCTCACACAGTCTCGAGCGCCTCCCCCGAGCACGAGAACGCGCTTGAGATCGGTGTACTCGCTCCAGAGCTCCTCCATCTCCTCATGACCCGCAAGTAGCGTGCTCATTCTCTCGAGGAGAGAGACCGCGACGTCCTCCTCCTCGACGGTTCCCGATCGAATCCCCTCCAGCAGTGCCACGGCGCCGGCCTTCGTGGCGACGAGCTCGTCGAGAACCTTCGCGCGCTGGACAGACAAAAGCTCGGGCAGCAGCTCGAACACAGCAGCCGGCGCCCGCGCGCTCCGAGACGCGGCGAGCGCCGCGACGGCGAGCTCTCGCATCGCTCCAGGACTCTCGTGGCTCGTCGCGAGCCTCACCAGCGTGTCGACCTCCTCCGACGCGATCTCACGAAGCGTGCGAAGAGCCGCGAGCCGGGAAGCGATTGGTGTGCCGGCGTCCGACGCGTAGGAGGATATCGTCTCATCAAGCTCGACGATATCGAACGCACCGATCACTCGAAGTGTGAATAATCGGCCGGAGACGGACGGATCCTCGCTCCAAAGGGCACGAGCCGCTTGCACGATCGCTGCGCGCAAGCCCGACGTGTCGAGCTCGGTTCGAAGCCTCAGGAGGGTGGCGAGAGTCTCGCGAAGAGATGCAGGCTCCGCGAGGGCGCGCTCGACGACGGCCGCAACCGTCGGCTCCGCCAGCTGTTTCGCGAGGACGCGAATCTCTTCGTCGCCTAACCGCCGCCCGAGCTTCGGCACGAGTCGAGCCAGCTCGATGGCGGCCTCGCGTCCACCTAGTGCGAGCGTAGCGAGAACTCGATTCTCGAAAGGAAGACCCAGCGACGCGTCGGACCGCAAGAACGCCGCGACGGCGATGCGATTTCGCTCCATGGCCCAACGCGCGAGGAACCGCTCGAATTCTCGGTCGTACCGCGTCCAAGGATCCGAGTCGCCGTCGTCGAGCGAAGCGCGGCCGAACCTGGCCATGATTTCCACGATCTCGATCGACGGGTCGTCGACTCGACGAAGCGCGTCGCCCAGAGCGGCTCGGACTCTCGAAGCCGAGTCGTCGACGAGCGGGGCTGCGACTCGCAGAAAACACTCCGACGAGACTCCCTGAGCGGCTGCGACCCGTACGGACTCACGGCGGATGCTCGCGTCCCGGTCTCTCGCCAGCTGGACCAGAGCGTCCACGGGTACTCCCCCCACGCCTTCGAGCGCCCACAGAGCCCCGAGACGCCGATCCGTCGGAAGCTTCGAGTCGCGGACGATGCGGTCGAGATCGGCTGAGAGGTGTGTCGCGCGTCGGTCGACGATCTCCTGCCACGCGAGGTCGGAGACGCACGCGTTCGGCGCCCCGAGATGGCGGAGCAGCTCGCCACTCTCGAGTCGCGCGAGATTCACCGTCTTGACACTCGGTTGAGCTCGGTGACGGATTCGCCAGATTCGCCCCCGCGTCTTGTCACGGTCGCGATGATTACTCGGAACCTCATTGTGCGCGATGATCTTGTTGTACAAGTCGACGACGTAGAGACACCCGTCCGGGCCGAACTCGAGAGCGACTGGCCGAAACCTCGGATCGTCGGATTCAAGAAAGTCCGGCAGCTTCTGGTAGCGATAGCGTCCGTCCTCGAATGTCGCGCGAATCACTTGAACTCGACTCGTGATCGGGTTCGCGACGTAGAATGTCCTCGGGCTCCGGGGTGGTGCGTCACGCAGCCCCCACGGGAAGGGCCAACCGTGCCGATCGTCGGCGAGTACCAAGCCGCTCAGCCCCGTTCCACCCATCTGCGGTGGCCCGAGCGGAGGCGGCATCAAGGGTTGGTAAGGCCGAAGTCTCTCCCGGGACCCTGTCGGATAGCGAGCACCGGGCTCGTACGGCATGATCGGAAAGCCGAGATCATTCGCCTCCTGCAACCAGGTCTCTCCGACGCGTGAGATCGTCAGTCCCCAAATGTTGTTCGGCCCCGCGGTCAGCGCCTCGAAGACGGAACCGTCCATCCGGAACCGCGCCAGCTTCGTATGGTTGAAGATTACCTCTTTCGTGCCATCGGCGAAGGCGAGTCCACCCGGACGACGCACCACAGAGCTGTTGAAAAGCCCCTGTGCCGTCAGGATCCACCCTCCGGGAGTACGTGTAAACTGGTGAGGAAAGAGGTGCGAGTCCTGCGTTCCGAATCCAGTGAGCACAACTTCGTGCGTATCTGCGCGACCGTCATCGTCGGTGTCGCGATAGAAGCGAATATCCGATCCGTACTGCACGAAGACGCCGTCGCGATACGGCAAGATTCCGAGCGGCATCACGAGGTCGTCCACGAAGACGCGAGGCCGCCGTCCTGTCCCGGGGGCAGGCCCGAAGGGATCATCGTACACGAGCACTCGATCTCGCCCGCCACGCTCGAAGAGTCTTCGCGAGACCTCGGGGTTCTCATTCGCATCGACGGGGTACTCGAGCGCGGTCATTGTCCACATTCGTCCATGAGTATCGAACGCGACCGCGACGAACTTTCCGATGCCGGCCGACTCGGCCGCCACAAGCTCGACATCGAATCCGTCGGGAACGCGAAACCCTGCACGTTCCTCCTCCGGGGCGCGTACGGGTGATCGAATCGACGTCTGATTCTGAACCTTGCCGCGTCGGGGCCTCGTCTTCGCCTTCGCTTTCTTGCCCGAGCGGGACTTCGGAAGGCCTAGCTCCTTCCACGTGGGCGCCCCTGGCGTCGGTGGCAGCTCCTCGATCGTCACGTCCTTGATCTGAATGAGTGCTTTTCCTCCGCCGTGAACTTGAACGCCGATGTGGCCGTCGAGCGCGATGTGGACGTCCTTCTCGGTATAATCGAGAGCCGGAACACCGTTGATCCACGAGCGGATACGCGCTCCTTCAGCTCGGATGCGATACTCGTTCCAGCCATCGGACTTGATCGCGCGATTCACAGCCGCGAGATCGGTGGCCTGACCGATGACGCGATTGCGACGCGACTCGTCGTACAGCTTGCCCCACCACCCATCGCCCGCGTCGACTTGGTAGCCGGTCATCTCGTGGCTCCCTGGAACTCGCAAGCTGCGAATCTGAATGCCCGAGTTAATGAAGCCTTCCTTCCCCGATACTCGAATCTTGAGTCGCAACTCGAAGTTGTGAAACGATCGCTTTGTCGCCAGGAACGAATTTCGCGGGACCTTCTTATCGAGTGAGCCTCCCGAGATCGCACCTCCGGAGACCCGCCAGAGATGACGCTCACCGAGCCGCGCCTCCCAGCCTTTCAGGGTCTTTCCATCAAAGAGACTCTGCGCCTTCGTCGACGTCGAGTCCTTCGGATTCTTCTGCCCTTGAGCCTTCGCGCTGACAGCCAGCAGGAGTGCGCAGGCCCACACAAGAACGAATGGAACGACGGGGAGTCGACGTCGAGCTCCCGATTCGATTCGATCGCTGTTCATGAGTTCTCCTCGACGAGCTCGAAAACTCGGCCGTTCCTTAGACGGACAGGACGAGCGTAGAGGGCCTCGAACGTCTTCTCCGTGACCGAAATCACAGTGCGCTCGACGAGCCGAAGCCGTCCGCCCGGCTCAGCGGCCCCACTCGTCGAGCGACTTCGACTCGTGCTTCCGAGCCGCGGGCGATCGGCACTCACTGGTTCCAGTGGAAGGACCAGGCGACCACAGGGCGTGGGGATGGTGAGAACTACCAAATCGGTTTCATCGATGTCTGCGATCGCCCCTATCCCGAGATCGTGCGGGCCGCGCAAAGCGTGGCGAAGAGACTGTACGCTCGGAGACTCGTTACGGCGGATGCGGAGCGGCGTTAGGACGAATCAGAGCATCGTCGTTATTCCGGGAATGGCCGTCGGATAGACTCCGTCCTGGTCGCGTGACACGGGCGGGACGGACCGGAACTGAATCTCTTCCGAGCTCGGCGGATACGTAAAGCGGCTCCGGTTGATGTTCTCCCACGTGACCATCTATCACGTGTACGCGGCCGCTTCCCCCATCAGCGCGCTCATCGTCCTCCGTGCCATGTACGACTCGTTGTTGATCGTCTTTCCGGCACGCAGAGCAGCAAAGAAGTCGATCTGCTCCTGCGCGTGGCCCCCACGTCTCGGCTTCTCGTAACGCCACGGATTCTCGCCCTCGATGCGCCCCTCGAACGCCCGCCCCTTCGTGCCGATCAGCTGAACTCCTACCTCCGCGTGGCAGCCGCTCTGTGTGCGAACGAAGCCGTAGAGCTTCACCCCGCTCGCGTACTCGTAGACGACGGCACTGTGGTCGAAGACGTCGCCGAACTCCTCCCCGATCGAGGCCGAACGACCTGCGAGCGCATGAGCGTCGCGAGGTGCTCGATCGCCCATGGCCCACGTCGCGACGTCGATCGTGTGAATCAACGACTGAACGACGTCGTCGCCGGACAACCAGCGAAAGTGATACCAAGATCGGAACTGCCACTCGATCTCGCTCCACTTCGGATTCCGCGGAATCACCCGGTACGGACTCCTCATGAAGCTGACCTCCATCGCGACGATGGCTCCG